>DAHUXX010000061.1 GCA_027306955.1 Acetobacteraceae bacterium
CGCAAGCTCACCGTGCCCGGCCCGATCACCCGGCGCCTGCGCGAAGCCTACGCGAAGCTGATCGACGCCGCCTGAAGCGCGCCGCCTACCGCCCCTTCCAAACCGGCTTCCTCTTCTCAAGGAACGCCCGCACGGCGTTATGGAAATCCTCTGTCTCGGCGAACCCGTTCACCGCCTGGTGCTCGGCCTCGGTGATCGGCAACTCGCCCCGCAGCTTGCGGATCGCCGCCTTGTGGAACCGCGCCGACAGCGGCGAGCCGCTCGCGATCCGCCCCGCCAGCGCCAGCGCCTCGCCCTCCACCTCGTCGTCCGGCACCACGCGCGACAGCAGCCCCTTCTCGTAGGCCTCGCGCCCGGAAAGAATCCGCCCCTCGATGAAGATCTCCGCCGCCACCCCGGTGCCCGCCAGCTCGATCACCGGGTCCATCTCCGCGTACGGATACCAGATGCCGAGGTTGCGCGCGGTGATCCCGAACCGGATCCCCTCGCCGCCAACGCGGAAATCGCACATCGTCGCGATACCGGCGCCGCCGCCGATGCACGCGCCCATGATCATCGCCACCACCGGGTGCCGGCACAGCCGGATCGACTGCATGGAGGTGTGCAGCACCTCGGCGTAACGATCCTCCAGCCACCGGCTGCCGCGCTCCTGCCCGAACGCCGCGATATCCGCCCCGGCGCAGAACGCGTGGGTCCCCGCGCCGCGCAGCACCACGCAGCGCAACGCCTCATCGGCGGAAAGCGCCTCCATCACCCGCTGCAGCCGCTGCCACATCGCGAGGTCGAAGGCGTTGCGCACTTCCGGCCGGTTGAAGGTAACGACGGCGATGTCGCCCTCGCGGGCGACCGGCATGCGCGGATCGGGTTCGATAAAGGGATGTTCCATGCCGCGGAATCTCTCACGCCGCCGGCAGGTCGTCCATGGCCGGCCGGCCGGTCACATGCCGCCAATGGTGCCACAGCAGCCGCGCCGCCAGTGCCCGGTGCGGCTGCCACGCCAGCGCCATCTCGCGCAACGCCCGCTCTCCCGGCCGCGTCGCCAGCCCCTTGAGGTCCGCGACCGACGCCGCCAGCGCCAGATCACCGGCGGGAAACACATCCGCCCGCTCGTGCGCGAACAGCAGGTAGACCTCCGCCGTCCACCGCCCGATCCCTGGCAGCGCCACCAGCGCCGCCACCGCCGCCTCGTCCGCCATCGCCTCCAGCGCCTCGGCCGAAAGCGCCCGCTCGGCGAATGCGCGGGCCAGCACCCGCCCCGCCGCGATCTTGCCGCGCGAGAGCCCGGCTTCGCCCAGCACCACGTCCGGCAGCGAAGCGAACGCCTCCGGCCCCAACGCCGCCAGAGGCGCCACCCGCCGCCAGATCGCACCGGCCGCCTGGTTGCTGATCTGCTGGCCCACGATCGCCTGCAGCAGCCCCGCAAACCCGCGCGGCCTGGTGCGCCAGGGCAACGGCCCCGCCCGCCGCAGCACGCCGCGGAAATCCGGATCCATCGCCAGCAGCCGCCGCAGCCCCGGCGCCGCGCCCACGCCGCCAATCTTTTCGTTCATCCGCATCATGCAAAGAAGTGCAACATCCCCTGCCGCCCCGCGCGAGAGCCTCTATTGTAACAGCCATGGAGAATTCCGCCGCCGGCGCCATGCCGCACCTCCTCGTCGTCGACGACGACCGCGAGATCCGCGAACTCCTCAAACAATTCCTGGAGCGCCAGCGCTTCCGCGTCACCGCCGTGCGCGACGGGCGGGAACTGCGCCGCGCCTGGCCGCTTGGCCACTACCAGCTCGTGGTGCTGGACCTCATGCTCCCGGGCGAGTCCGGCACGGACCTCGCCCGCTGGCTGCGCGCGGAATCGAACATCCCCATCGTCATGCTCACCGCGCTCGGCGACGAAACCGACCGCATCGTTGGCCTCGAACTGGGTGCCGACGACTACGTGCCCAAGCCCTTCAACCCGCGCGAACTGCTCGCGCGCATCCGCGCCGTGCTGCGCCGCGCCGGCGACGGGGCGGAGACGCGCGCGGAACCCACCGCCCGCGCCTACCTCTTCGGCGGCTGGATGCTGGAACCCTCGCGCCGCCGCCTGCTCAACCCGGACGCGGTCGAGGTCGCGCTCACCGGTGGCGAATACGACCTGCTGCTCGCCCTGGTCTCGCGCCCCAACCGCGTGCTCACGCGCGACATGCTGCTGGACCTGCTGCGCGGCCGCCAGGCCGGTCCCTACGACCGCGCCATCGACGTCGCGGTCAGCCGCCTGCGCCGCAAGCTGGAGGATGACGGCCGCCACGCCCAGCTCATCAAGACCGTGCGCGGCGGCGGCTACGTGCTCGCCGCCGAGGTCGAGCGCCACTAGGCAGCACCCGCATGGCGACGCAGCCTGCCGCCAGCCGGTTCCGGCTCTGGCCCCGAACCCTCGCCGGGCGCACCGCGCTGGTACTGCTGCTCTCGCTCGCCGCGGTGCAGGTCGCGGGGCTGACTATCCACGCGCTCGACCGCATCGGCCTGCAGGAACAGGCGGACCAGCGCGCCGCCCTGGTGCGCGCGCTGGTGCTCTACCGCAACGTCGTGCTCACCCAGCCCGCGGAGCGCCAGCAGCTCGTCGCGGACTACGGCCAGCGCGGCGGCATGCACTCGCGCATCCTCCACGGCGTGCCGCGGCGCGACATGCCGCCGCTGCACCCGTTCCTGCAGCGCCTGCTGCGCGCGGAGGTGGGGCTCGTCCCCATCCCCTTCAACCTGCGGCCGCGCCCGATGCTGCTGCTCGGTGGCGAGCCCTACGGGCGGCTGCACGTTGCCATGCGCATGCCGGACGGCGCCTGGCTCGACGTCTACGTCCCCCTGCCGCCGCTGCGCCCCTGGCACTCGCCCACCTTCCTCGCCGCCTTCCTGCTGATGACGGCCGCCGCCGCGGTGCTCATCCTGTGGGCCACGCGTCGGCTGATCCGCCCTGTCGGTCTGCTCGCCGCCGCCGCCGAGCGCCTCGGCCGCGACGTCAACGCCGACCCGCTGCCGGAAACCGGCCCGCTCGAGCTTGCCCAGGCGGCGCACGCCTTCAACACCATGGCCGCGCGCATCCGCCGCTTCGTCGCCGACCGCACCTTCCTGCTCACCGCCATCGGTCACGACCTCAAGACGCCGATCACACGGTTGCAACTGCGTACCGAGTTCATCGAGGACGAGGAGCTTCGCGCCAAGATGCAGGCCGACCTCGACGAACTGCTCGCCATGGTCCGCTCGACCCTGGAGTTTGGCCGCGACGTCGCCACCGACGAGCCCCTCTCCCAGGTCGACCTGACGAGCCTGGTGCGCACCGTCGCCGACGAGGCCGCCGATCTCTACCCGGACCTGGCGCCCAAGGTGGACGTGACGGGGCCGGGCCATCTCACCGCCTCCGTCCGCCCCATCGCGCTCAAGCGGGCGCTGTCCAACCTTGTCGGCAACGCGCTGAAATACGGCGGTGCGGCACATATCGCGCTCGCCACCAGGGCACCCGCGATCACCATCGCCGTGGAGGACGAGGGCCCGGGCCTGCCCCCCGAGGAGATCGAGCGCGTCTTCCAGCCCTTCTACCGCGTCGAGACCAGCCGCAACCGCGAGACCGGCGGTACCGGCCTTGGCCTTTCCATCGCCCGCAACATCGCCCGCGCCCATGGCGGCGACGTCACGCTGGCCAACCGCCCGGGCGGCGGCCTGCGCGCGACCGTAACGCTACCGCAATAAAGCCCGCAGCTTGCGCACCGCGCTGTCCGGCGTCGTCAGCACCCGCCTGCCGGTCGCCGCCGCCACGGCCGGTGCCGCGCGCGCGAGGCTGAATTGCGCCAGCGCGATCGCGTCGCAATCCGCGAGCCCGCGCGCCGCCTCCGCCGCGAGACGGTCATGCGTCGCGATATCCCCGGCATCCAGCGCCGCCAGGGCGCCCGCGGCCAGCTTCGGCACCACGCGCACGGAGGCATCCGCCGCCGCGAACTCCGGCGGCATGGAGGCGAGGGTAGGGGCGAACGTCGCCAGCAGCCCGATCCGCCGCCCCAGCCCCAGCGCCTCCTCGATCATCGCCTCGTTCGGCTTCAGCACCGGCACCGGCGCCAGGTCCGCGGCGACCCTCTCGATGCACGGCCCGAAGGCAGAGCACGTGAACAGGATCGCGTCCGCCCCGCAGCGCCGCGCGTAACGGCCCAGCGTCAGGAACCGCTCCGTCATCGCCGCGCCCAGCCCTCCCGCCGCCGCGAGGTCCGCCGAAAGGGAATCGTCAAGCAGATTGGCCAGCACCGCCTCCGGCCAGAGCCGGGCGAACGCTTCCGCGATCGGTCCCGGCGAATGGCGCAGCGCGTGGATCAGCCCGATACGCGGCATGGCAATCCTCTCTTCCGGCCCCCGCTCACGGGGGCTTGGTCGTTCTTCCCGCCGCCGGCTTTGCCCGGCCCACCGCGCCATGGCAAATGCCGCCACCCGGCCGGAGGAGCGGATGCGACGTCTCTACAAAAACGTCATGGCCCTGGCGTCCAGCCCGCGCGCCGCGTGGTGGCTGTTCGCCGTCGCCTTCTCCGAGGCCAGCTTCTTCCCGATTCCGCCGGACGCGATGCTCATCCCGATGGCCATCGCCGCACCCGGGCGCGCCTGGCGCTACGCGCTGATCGCGCTGGCCGGCACGCTCCTGGGCGGCACCTTCGGCTACATCCTTGGCCATTTCCTGTTCGACGTCGCCGCCCAGCCGATCCTGCGCGCCTACCACTATGAGGCCGCGTTCCGCGCCTTCCAGCAGACATTCCGCCGCTGGGGCGTGTGGATCATCCTGGTCAAGGGCTTCGTCCCGATCCCCTACAAGATCGTGACCATCGCCGCCGGCGCCGCGGGTTTCAGCTACCCGCTCTTCATCGCGGCCAGCGCCGTCACGCGCGGCGGCCGCTTCTTCCTCGTCTCCGGCCTGCTGCGCCGCTGGGGCGAGCCGATCCGCGCGTTCATCGAGCGCCACCTCGCACTCGTCCTCGGCGTCCTGGCGGCCTCGATCATCGCCGGCTTCGTCGTGCTGCGTTATCTCTGAGCCCCGCGGCAGCGACCACCGACCGCCCCGGCGAGCACGCGAAGGAGACAGCACGCCATGACCGGCCCCGTTTCCGTTCCTGCCCGATTGGCCGGATGCGCCGGCCTCGCCGTGATGCTCGGCATGGTCAGTGCCGCCGCCGCCCCGCCCAACCCGCCAGCCGGCCAGCTATGGGGGAACGGGCAGTCCACCCAAGGCGCCCACCTGGAACTGGTCGAGGTGCAGCGGCGTCCCTTGCAAGCCGGCGAGCAGGTGCCCTTCCCGTACAAGGTCGGGTCCACCATCGTCGTCTACCGGCTCAGGGCAACGGGCCTTGCGCCGGGCAAGCCCTATGATCTCTGGCTGCATCTCTCGTTCCAGAAACCGGTGAACACGCACCAGGTGGTGGAAGTCGACGCCCGGGGCGACGTGTCCGGCCAGGGCGGGCCGGTATCCCTGCCGGTGGTCAACTACCGCAAGGGCGAGGCCATCGGCGCCGGCCTGATCTCGCCGGACGGCGCGGTCAGGGCCATCGCGTCAACCTTTCCATTTCCGCTGCAGGCGACCGATGGGCCCTGCCGTCTGACGCTGGAACTCCTGGACCGGGCCGGCACGACGTTCGGCGCGGTCATGCGCGGCTTCCGTCCCGGCAGCGTGGTGGAAACCGTCTCGCGGTCAGGCCAGGAGGTGCTGCGCGCCCGCCATACCGTGCCCCCGGGCGGCACCTTCAACGTGGTTCTCCGCCCGGCCGCGCCCAGTGGCGACCAGCACGCCAGCTTCGCCGCTCAGGCCCCGGACTGCCAGGTCAAGGTGGACTACGCCTGGGGCGCCGCCTCCATGGCCGCGCAGTGAGGCCCGGCCGCGGGTTCCCACCCGCCTACCGTCCCAGCGCCGCCGCCACCTCCGCCAGCGCCGCGGGGTCGTCGATCGTGGGCGGCGCCTGCGGGTCCTCGCCATCGGCAATCCGCCTGATGCTGCCGCGCAGGATCTTGCCGGACCGCGTCTTGGGCAGGTGCGGCACCACTCGCACCTCGCGCAGCGCCGCCACCGGACCGATACGCTCGCGTACCATCGCCACCAGTTCACGCGCGACCTCCTCCGGCGTGGCACCGCTCCCCGCCTTCAGCACCACGAGCCCGAGCGGCACCTGGCCCTTGACCTCGTCGCGCGCGCCCACCACCGCGCATTCCGCGACCGCCGGATGCGCCGCCAGCACTTCCTCCATCGCCCCGGTGGAAAGCCGGTGTCCCGCGACGTTGATGATGTCGTCGGTCCGCCCCATCACCCACACATCGCCGTCGCCATCGACCATCCCGGCATCCCCGGTGCGGTACCAGCCGGGGAAATCCACGAGATACGCACGCCGGAATCCCTCCGCGTCATGCCACAGCGTCGGCGCGCAGCCAGGCGGCATCGGCAGGCGGATCGCGAGGTTGCCGCTCTCGCCCTTCGGCAGCGGCTTGCCCGCGTCATCCAGCGCGACCACCTCGTAGCCCGGCGAGGCCCGCCCGCCGCTGCCCGGCTTCGGCTCGAACAGCCCATAGCCGCGGAACCCGGCGGTGATCGGCCAACCCGTTTCGGTCTGCCACCAATGGTCCACCACCGGCACGCCGAGCTTCTCCGCCGCCCACACCGCGGTCGGCGGGTCGCAGCGCTCGCCGGCGAGATAAAGCGCCTCCAGCATCGCCGGCCGGTGCGCCCGCATCAGCGCGCCCTCGGGGTCCTGCTGCTTGATGGCGCGGATCGCGGTCGGTGCCGTGAAGAACACCCGCACCCCATGCTGCGAACACACCCGCCAGAACGCCCCCGCGTCCGGCGTGCCCACGGGCTTGCCTTCGTACATCACGGAGGTGCAGCCCAGGAGCAGCGGGGCGTAGACGATGTAGCTGTGCCCCACCACCCAGCCGACATCGGAGGCGGTCCAGAACACATCCTCCGGCGCCACGCCGTAGATCATGCGCATCGAGTTCAGCAAGGCGACCGCATAGCCGCCGGTGTCGCGCACGACCCCCTTGGGTTTTCCCGTCGTTCCGGACGTGTAGAGAATATACAGCGGGTCGGTCGCTGCCACCGCCACCGGCTCGGCCGGTGCCGCGGCTGCCTCGGCCACCGCGAAATCATGGTCGCGCCCCGCCACCATCGCCGCCGCGAGCATCGGGCGCTGCAACACCAGGCACGCATCCGGCTTGTGCGCCGAAATTCCGATCGCGGCATCGAGCAGCGGCTTGTACGCCACCACCCGTCCCGGCTCGATCCCGCAGGAGGCGCAGACCACCACGCGCGGCGTCGCGTCCTCGATGCGCTTGGCCAGTTCCGGCGCCGCGAAGCCGCCGAACACCACGGAATGGATCGCCCCCAGCCGCGCGCAGGCCAGCATCGCGATCGCCGCCTCCGGCACCATCGGCATGTAGATCACCACGCGGTCGCCGGCCGCCACGCCCAGCGCCCGCAGCGCGCCCGCCACCTTCGCCGTCCGGTCACGCAGTTGCGCATAGGAAATGTGCTGCACATTCCCGGTGACCGGCGAATCCCAGATCAGCGCCGTCCGCTCGCCATGCCCCGCCGCGACGTGCCGGTCGAGCGCGTTCTCGGCGATGTTGAGGGAGCCGCCGGCGAACCATTGCCCGTAGGTGCCCATCGCGGGATCGAAAACCCGCTCCCAGCGCCGGCGCCAGAGCAGCCCCTCCGCCGCCTTCGCCCAGGCCGCCTCCTGGTCCGCCATCCACGCCGCGTAGGCTTGCGCGTAATTCATTTTTCCGCCCTCCCCGCCGCAGCTTTGCCTCCGCCACAAGCCCACGGCCAGCGTTTTGTGGCGGCGGGCCAGCCTTCCGGCCGCAAGGCAACTTGGCTATCGTCAACCGGTCACGGCCCGCAGGCCATGGGAGAGCGCAATGGACGTCGCAACGATCGACCAGCAGTACCAGCAACTGCAATCGCAGACTCAGGAAACCATCGGCGAGTTGAAGGACCTGGCCGGCAAGCTGCAAACCGCTGCCCAGTCCGGCAACCAGGACGCGCGGGAATGGCTGCTCGACCTCAAGTCGGTGGCCCTCGCGATCCAGGCGGAACAGAACCAGGTCGGCATGCTGCTGCAGGCGCTGCACGGCTTCGTCGCCAACCAGGGCCAGCAACTCGCCCCGCAGCCGCAGCAACAGGCCTCGCCCTGGGGCCAGCCCCCAGCCCAGCCCTATCCCCAGCAACAGCCGCCTTATCCGCAGCAGCAGGGCTTCGGCCAGTCACCGATGGGCGGGGGTGTCGGCGGCATGCTCGGCAGCTTCCTCAACTCCGGCTTCGGCCGCGCGATCGAAATGGGCGCCGGCTTCGGCATCGGCAACGACCTGATCAACTCCATCTTCTGAGCGCCCACCCGGGAGCAGCACGGCCCCGCCCACCGGGCCGGGGCCGCGCGTGCCCGCCGTCCCCATGTGGAAACCCCCGCAGCGCATCGACTTCCGCCCCACCCGCGGCCGCGTCCCCACGCGAGAGGAAGCCGAAGCCTCGCGCCTCTTCTCACCCCTCGCTCTCGGCCCCATCGGCCTCGCGCAACGCACCTGGGTTCCCGCCATGGTCCCCTGGCGCGCCACCGGGGATGGTTTCGTGACCGAAGCGGTGCTCGACTGGTACGCCCGCTTCGCCCGCGGCGAGCCAGGCGCCATCGTCATCGAGGCCACCGGCATCCGCGACATCCCCTCGGGCCCGCTGCTGCGCATCAGCCACGACCGCTTCATTCCCGGCCTCGCGAAACTCGTGGAGATCGTGCGCCGCGAAAGCCGGGGTCGCACCAGGCTCCTCATCCAGGTCCTCGACTTCCTCGCCATCCGCCGCCGCCCGGACCCGGAAAAATTCCTCGACCGTTTCCTCGCCATCACGGAGGCACACCGCGCGGCGCTGGCCATGCCCACGGCGACGGAAGCCGAGATCCGCGCCCGCCTCGCCACCCTCGCCCCCGCCGACCTCGCCCGAATCCTCGCGCCCCGCGAGCTCGAGGCGCTGCGCTACGGCGCCCGCGAGCGCGTGACGGACACGCACCTCGCCCATATCCGCGACCTGCCCAGGGTGCTGCCGGAAACCTTCGCCGCTGCCGCCCGCCGCGCGCGGGCGGCCGGTTTCGACGGCGTGGAACTCCACTACGCCCACGCCTACACCATGGCGTCCTTCCTCTCGGCGACGAACACGCGCGAGGACGGCTACGGCACCACCATCGAGGGCCGCCTGCGCCTGCCGCTCGAGGTCTACCAGGCCGTCCGCGCCGAAACCGGCCGCGACATCGCGCTCGGCTGCCGCTTCCTCACCGAGGAATGCATCGCG
>DAHUXX010000282.1 GCA_027306955.1 Acetobacteraceae bacterium
AAGATTCGGGCGGAGCCCGGAATCCACGAAGATTCGGGCGGAGCCCGACCGTTCAGGCCTGTTTTCGTTCGATCAGCCCGCGCCGGATCACCCGTCCGCGCTCGATCCGGTGTTCGATATACGCGCCATCCCCCCAGCGCACGGCACGCGCCATCGCCTGTGCGTCCTCCATGAAGCGCGCGAGCATTTCCAGCAGCGCCTCGCGGTTGTTGAGGAAGACGTCGCGCCACATCACGGGGTCCGAGGCGGCGATGCGGGTGAAGTCGCGGAAGCCGGAGGCGGCGAACTGCAGCACTTCCTCGCGGCTCTGGCTTTCGAGGTCGTCGGCGGTGCCGCAGATGGTGAACGCGATGAGGTGTGGCAGGTGGCTCACGATCGCGAGCACGCGGTCATGGTGCGCGGGTTCCATGGTCGTTACCATGGAGCCGCAGCGGCGCCAGAGTTCCGCGGTTTTTTCCACCGCCGCCTCGTCCGTGCCCGGTGGTGGCGTGAGCAGGCACCAGCGGCCCTCGAACAGTTCGGCGAAGCCGGCGTCGGGGCCGGAATGTTCCGTGCCGGCGAGCGGGTGCGCAGGGACGAAGTGCACACCGCCGGGGACCAGCGGCCCGACATCGCGGATCACCGACTGTTTCGTTGATCCCACGTCCGTGAGGATCGCGTCCGGCGAGAGATGTGGCGCTATCGCCTGGGCGAGCGCCGCATAGGCGCCGACCGGCGCGCACAGCATGATGCAGTCCGCGCCGGCGACGGCCTCTTCCGCGGTCGCCACCACGCGGTCGGCGAGGCCGAGTTCGCGCACGCGCTCGCGCGTCGCCTCGCTGCGGGCGGTGGCGACGATCTCAGCCGCGATGTTGCCGCGCGCCCGGGCGACGCGCGCGACCGACCTGCCGATGAGCCCAACGCCGATCAGGGCGAGGCGCCGAAACAGCGGTTCAGCCATCCTTTTGCGCAGCCATGAAAGCGGTGAGCGCCTCGGCGACCAGGCCGCATTCCTCGTCGGTGCCGACGGTGATGCGCAGGCAGTGCGGCAGGTCGTAGGCGCCCATGGCGCGCACGATGAGGCCGCGGGCGCGCAACGCGGCATCGGCGGCGGCGGCCCGCGCGGGGGTGGCAAAATCGGCGAGGAAAAAATTGCCGTGGCTGGGCCAGACCTTGATCCCGGCGCGCTCCAGCGCGGCGGAGAGCCTGGCCCTGGCGCGGGCGTTGTGCTCGCGCCCCTTCTCGACCCATCCCGGCTCCGCCAGCGCCGCGACCGCCGCGGCCTGGGCGGCGATGTTGACGTTGAACACGCCACGCACGCGGTTGAGGGCATCGATCGCGCCGGCGGGCGCATAGGCCCAGCCCACGCGCATGCCGCCGAGCCCGTAGATCTTGCTGAAGGTGCGCAGCATCACGGTGTTTTCGCCGGCATCGACAAGCTTCACGCCGGGGTCGTAGTCCGCGGCTTCGACATATTCGGCGTAGGCGGCGTCGATCACCAGCAGGATGTCCGCGCGCAGCCCGGCGCGCAACCGCTCCATCTCCGCTTGCGGCAGGAGGCTACCGGTCGGGTTGTTGGGGTTGGCGACAAAGACAATACGTGTCGCTTCCGTCACGTTTGCCAGCAGCGCGTCCACGTCGGTGGTGAGATTCCGCTCCGGCACCTTGATGACGCGGCTGCCGGCATAGGTGCCGGCGATCTGGTACATCGTAAAGCCGTGCATCGACATCAGGATGTCCGTGCCGGCGCCGCCGTAGATGTGGCAGAGATGGCCGATCAGCTCATCGGAGCCGGTGCCGCAGACGATACGGGTGGGGTCGAGCCCGTGGCGCCGGCCGATCGCCGCGCGCAGCGCCGTGGAGGCGCCGTCCGGGTAGCGGAAGATTTCGGAGGCGACCTTGGTGTAGGCGGCGACGGCGCCAGGCGGCGGGCCGAACGCGCCCTCGTTGGACGAGAGCTTGATGACACGGTTGACGCCCTCGAGCTTGCCCTCGCCGCCGACATAGGCGGCGATCTTCATCACCTCGGGACGCGGCTGCGGATGAAGCTGGGGCGGGGCGGGGTGCATGGTTTCCGGCGCGTTCATCATGGTCCCTCGGACGTTGCGTCGATCGGGGTGGCGTAGGCACCGAGCAGCACACCGGGGCGCGGCAGGTCGGCGAGCGCGAGGCGCGGGTCGTCCTCCTCGAGGAATCCCGCGACATCGACCAGCGCCAGTGCCTCGCCACCGGCGCGGCGCAACAGGACGCTGGCATCCGCGAACCCCACGCGCGACAGCGCCGCGGCGAGGCTCGCATGGCTCATCCCGCCGGGCAGCTCGAAGGCGATCAGGCTGCGGTCGTCGCCGCTGGGGTCCGGCGCGCGGGTGGCGACGACAAAACCCTCGGCGTGCGGCGCGCCTTCCGGCCGACGGCGCCAGAACGGCAGCCGGGCCGAGACATGGATGCGCGGCCCGTCGCCGTGCGGCAGCGCGGTCCACCAGGCGGTGGGCTCGTCGGCGGTGGGCAATGGCAGCAGCGCCGCGGAGGCGGCGCCGCTGCTGACCTGGGCGATGGCGCGTGCCGGCGTGCGGTACAGGTGCAGGGCCACGAGGGCACCGAAATGCTCGCGCGCCAGTGCGGCCATGCCGTCGTCCGGCGCGGTCTCGCAGACGGCAACCGCGACCTTGCCCTCGATCGCGGTGAAGCCCAGGAACATCTCGCGCCAGATGCGCACCAGCGTCTGCGGCGGCAGCGGTCCGCGGTGGCGCGCCAGCAGGCGGCGGATGATGGCAGCCTCGCGTCCCGGGCGCGTCTTGACCCCGGATTTCGAGGGCAGGCGGCCGATGCGCTCGACCACGTCGGCGCGCTGCATCAGGAGGTCGTGCAGGCGGTTGTCGATCGCGTCGATCTCGGCGCGCAGCGCGGCAAGATCCGGCTTGCTCGTGGCGGCCTTGGGGTCGGGGGGGACGTTGTCTGGCATTCCGTTTCTTCGCGACGCCGGAACGTCGTAACCGATGCGCCTCCAACTGCAAAGCACAGGTTCCACGAAGCGGCGGGAGCATGCCACCAACGCGCGGTTGCAACGCGGGCCCCGTCTGCGCATATCCCTCGTCTGCGCATATCCCCCGTCTGCGCACATCCCGCGCGGAGCCGCCATGGACCTGCCCGACCTGCCGGAGGCCGAACACCAGAACGTCCGCTTCGCGGACGGGTTCGTGCTCGACTGCGGCACGACGCTGCCGGAACTCACCGTCGCCTACCGCACCTACGGCACGCTGGACGCGGCGCGCGCCAACGCGGTGCTGGTCTGCCATGCGTTGACCGGCGACCAGTACGTCGCGGAACCCTCGCCCGTCACGGGCAAGGAGGGCTGGTGGACGCAGGTGGTCGGCCCCGGCCGGCCGGTGGACACGGACAGATACTTCGTGATCTGCGCCAACGTGCTCGGCGGCTGCATGGGCAGCACCGGGCCGCGCAGCCTGCGCCCGGACGGTTCACGTTGGGGCACGGATTTCCCGCCGGTGACCATCCGCGACATGGTGCGCGCGCAGAAGCGCCTGGTGGAGCATCTCGGCATCGAGCGGCTGTTCGCGGTCATCGGCGGCTCGATGGGCGGGATGCAGGTGCTGGAATGGGCCTCGACCTATCCCGACGCGTTGTTTGCCGCGGTACCGATCGCGGCAGCCTCGCACCATTCGGCACAGAACATCGCCTTCCACGAGGTCGGCCGCCAGGCGATCTTCGCCGACCCCGAGTACCACGGCGGGCGCTACCACGAGCATGGCACCATCCCCGCGCGCGGGCTCGCGGTAGCGCGCATGGCCGCCCACATCACCTACCTCTCGGAGGAGGCGCTGGCGCGGAAGTTCGGCCGGCGGCTGCAGAACGGGGGGCTGTCGATCTTCGGCGACATGTTCCAGGTGGAATCCTACCTCCGCCACCAGGGCAGCACCTTCGTCCGCCGCTTCGATGCCAATTCGTACCTGACCATCACCCGTGCGATGGATTATTTCGACCTCGCGGCGGACCACGGGGACGACCTCGCCGCCGCCTTCGCGGGAACGAAAGCCCGGTTCTGCGTCGTGAGCTTTTCCAGCGACTGGCTGTTCCCCACGCGCGAGAGCCGGGCGCTGGTGCGCGCCCTCAACCGCGCCGCGGCCAACGTGAGCTTCGTCGAGATCCCGACCGACAAGGGCCACGACGCTTTCCTGCTCGACGAGCCGGATTTCCACCGCACGCTCGCGGGCTTCCTCGCCGGCTGCGCGGAACGGGCGGGAATCGTGCGGTGACAGGATTGGGGCGATGAACCAGATCAGTCGGCCGGCTCCCGAACCCATCAAGTTCGTCGCCAAGAACATGCGCCTCGACCTGCGGTTGATCGCGGAAATGATCGAGCCCGGCTCGCGCGTGCTCGACATCGGCTCGGGCGACGGCAGCCTGATCGAGACGCTCTTCCGCACCAGGGGCTGCGATGCGCGCGGCATCGAGATCGACATGGCGGAGGTGACGCGCTCGGTGGCGCATGGCCTGCCGGTGATGCACGGCGACGCCGACCACGACCTCGCCGAATATCCCGATGGCGCCTTCGATTTCGTGGTGCTGAGCCGCACGCTGCAGGCGGTGGAGCGGCCGCGCGAGGTGTTGCGGCACATGCTGCGCATCGGCACGCGCGCGATCGTGAGCTTTCCCAATTTCGGCCACTGGCTGGTGCGCTTGCAGCTGCTCAGCACCGGGCGGATGCCGATGACGAGCGTGTGGTCGCGCGCCTGGTACGAGACGCCGAACATCCACCCCTGCACGATCCGCGACTGCATGGCGCTGTGCGAGCAGGACGGCTACGTGATCGAGCAGTGGCTCGCCGTCGACGATGCCGGCCAGCGCTCGCCGTGGCGTCGCTTCCCGGGCCTCGCGAACATTTTCGGCGAGCAGGCGCTGTTCCGGCTGCGCAAGGCTTAGGCGCGGCTTCTCCTAGACCGCCGGCACCAGCACCCGCCGGCGCTTCGGCTTGCCGCCAACGGGAATCACGCCATAGAGGTCCTTCGTCGCCTCGGTGATGGTGACGCCGGCGAGTCGCGGCGCGGCGCGGCCGCCGCGTTCCCACAATCTCGCTCCCCTCAGCACCAGGCGTGACTGCATCGGCGGCACGAACAGCGCCGTCTCCCGCCGCTCGACGCGGAACAGGGAGCGCGCGAGCAGCCGGCCGATCTGCCCGGGCGAATAGGGCTGGCCCTGGCCGAAGGGCGTGCTCTCCGCGTGCGCCCATATGCCGCTGCGGTTGGGAGCGACCACCAGCAGCCGCCCGTCGTCCTTCAGCACGCGCCAGACCTCGCGCAGCATCGCCCGCGCGTTCTCCGCGGATTCGATGCCGTGCACCATCAGCACGCGGTCGAAGCTGAGATCGGGGAAGGGCAGCGCGTCCTCCTCCGCGACACAGGTGAGGCTCGGTCCGTCCGGCGGCCAGCGCGCGCTGCCGAGCTGCGCCGGGATGACGGCGACGATCCGCCCCGTGCCGCTGCGCCAGATGCGCAGATACGGCAGCGTGTAGCCGAGGCCGAGCAGGGACTGGCCGCCGAGATCGGGCCAGGCCGCCGCCAGCCGCTCGCGCAGCAGTCGCGCCGCGATCGCGCCACCGCGCGTCGCGTAGAACTGCGCCGCCGCGTGGACGTCGGTCGCCATGGCGCGCGTATAGCACGCCGGCACGCGGGAGGGGACGAGCGGTGGCTGGCAACGGTTCCCGGGGCTGTTAGGATTGAAGCATGATCGAAGCCACCCCCGTCCCCATCCTCTCCGACAACTACGCCTGGCTGCTGCGCGAGCCGGAATCCGGCCTGTTCGCCATCGTGGACCCCGCGGACGCGGCGCCGGTGATCGCCGCGATCGAGGCCGCGATCCGCGAGACGGGGGGCGAGTTGGCGCTGATCCTCCTCACCCACCACCACGGCGATCACGTCGCCGGCACCGACGAGGTGCGGGCGCGGTTCGACGCCGCCGTGGTCGGCGCCCGGGCGGACGCGCATCGCCTGCCCCGGCTGGACCGGGCGGTGGCCGAGGGCTCGGAGGTGGATTTCGGCGCCGCGACCGCACGGGTGTGGGAAACGCCGGGGCACACGCGCGGGCACATCGCCTACGTCTTCACCGAGGGCGACCAGGGCGTCCTGATCTGCGGCGACACGTTGTTCAGCCTGGGCTGCGGCCGGCTGCTCGAGGGCACGGCGCAGGAGATGTTCACGTCCCTGCAGCGCTTCGCGTCCCTGCCGCCGGCGACCCTCGTCTGCTGCGGCCACGAATACACCGAGAGCAACGCCCGCTTCGCCCGGCACGCCGACCCGGAAAACCTCGACCTGATGGCCTACGAGCAGAAGGTCCTGGCCTGGCGCGCCGCGGGCAGGCCAAGCCTGCCGAGCCGGCTGGCCGACGAACTCGCCTGCAACCCGTTCCTCCGGGCGCCGGACGTGGCCTCACTCGCGGACCTGCGCGCGCGCAAGGATAATTTCCGCTGATTGATCTGCGCGACCCGGCCCTCGCAGCGCTGGACGTGATGGCAGCGCTGCACTCGCCCCTCTAACTATCGCGTTTCAGCCTCTTTCCGGCTATAGTTCGCCTCAGAAATAAGGAATCGCCGGGAAGCTTCATGGCCGTCGCCGCCTCATCGCGCCCCCTCGCCTCGCCAGGCATCGTCGCCCTCATCCGCCGGCGCTTCGCCGAACTCGGCGGCTACGCGCTGGGGCTCGCGAGCGCGCTGCTGCTGCTGGCAGTGGTTTCCTACGACGCGGCCGACCCCTCGCTCGACACGGCCACCACCGGGCCGATCCACAACCTGCTCGGGATGCCGGGGGCGGCCGTCGCCGACCTGCTGCTGCAGCTCTTCGGCCTGGCCGCGGCGCTGCCGGTACTGGCACTCGCCGCCTGGTCCTACCGCCTGTTCGCCGGGCGCGGCCCCGCGGGCAGCTTCGGGCGGTTCGTCACACTGCTGCTGGCAATGCCGGTGGTCGCCGGCGTCTTCGGTTCGCTTCCGGGGCCGCACGGCATGCGCCTCGGCTGGCCGGTGCCGGCCGGGCCCGGCGGCGCGATCGGCGCGCTGCTGGCGCACTGGGTGCTGGGCGCGGGCGAGCATCTGTTCCCGCACGGGGCGCTGGTGGCCGGCCTGCTCAGCGCGGTGCTCGCGGTGCTGCTGATGCTGCTGGCGCTGGGACTCAACCGGCGCGATTGGCGCGTGGCCGGCAGCGCCGCCGTAAGGTCGGTGCATCACGGCCGCCGCGCGGCGAGTCTGCTGGGCCGCGCCGGACAGGCTCTGGGCCGCGTGGCGCTCTGGCTCTTCCACCGCGCCGAGGGCACGCGCATGCGCCCCCGTCCCACCGGAAGCGCCTTCGCCATGGACGGCGATGCCGCGGGCGCGTACGCGGCGCCCGGCCTCCGGCGCGAGCCGCGCGTGGTGGTGGACGAGGCCATCGACCGTGTCGGCCCCGATGCCCTCGATGCCGCGATACCGGCGCGTGAGCCGGCCGCCCCGCGCGCCCCAGCGCGCCCGCGCGTCGCGGCCAGCCCCCGCAAGGCGCCGCCACCGCGGCAGGAAACACTCAAGCTCGAGGGCCAGTGGCACACGCCTTCGCTCTCGCTGCTGCGACCATCCCCTGCGCGCGGCACCACCGGCCCCTCGGAAGAGGCGCTGCAGGCCAACGCGCGGCTGCTCGAGAACGTGCTCTCCGACTACGGTGTGCAGGGCCAGATCGTGGAGATCCGCCCCGGCCCCGTCGTCACGCTCTACGAGTTGGAGCCCGCGCCCGGCATCCGCAGCGCGCGCGTGATCGGGCTCGCCGACGACGTGGCGCGCAGCCTCTCCGTGACGGCGGTGCGCATCGCGACCGTCCCGGGCCGCAACGTCATCGGCATCGAGGTTCCGAACGCGAGGCGCGAGACCGTGTTCCTCGCCGAGCTGCTGGGCTCGGGGGAATGGGAGCGCCAGCAATCCCGCCTGGTGCTGGCGCTGGGCAAGGACATCGGCGGCGAGCCCGTGGTGGCCGACCTCGCGCGCATGCCCCACCTGCTGGTCGCGGGCACGACGGGCTCGGGCAAGTCCGTGGGGATCAACGCGATGATCCTCTCGCTGTTGTTCCGCCTCTCGCCCGAGGAATGCCGGCTGATCCTGATCGACCCGAAGATGCTGGAGCTTTCGGTCTACGACGGCATCCCGCACCTGATGGCGCCGGTGGTCACGGAGCCGGGCAAGGCGGTGACGGCGCTGAAATGGACCGTGCGCGAGATGGAGCGCCGCTACCGTGCGATGAGCCAGCTCGGCGTGCGCAACATCGGCGGCTACAACGAGCGCGTCACCGAGGCGCGGTCCAAGGGCGAGGTGGTGACGCGCCGGGTGCAGACCGGCTTCGATCCCGAGACCGGCAAGCCGATGTTCGAGGAACAGGCGCTGGCGCTGGAGCGGCTGCCCTTCATCGTCGTCGTCATCGACGAGATGGCGGACCTGATGATGGTCGCGGGCAAGGAGATCGAGGCTGCGGTGCAGCGGCTGGCGCAGATGGCGCGCGCCGCGGGCATCCATGTCGTGATGGCAACGCAACGACCCTCGGTTGACGTCATCACCGGCACGATCAAGGCGAACTTTCCCACCCGGATCAGCTTCCAGGTGATCAGCAAATTCGACAGCCGCACCATCCTCGGCGAGCAGGGCGCGGAGCAGCTGCTCGGCCAGGGCGACATGCTCTACATGATGGGCGGCGGGCGCACGATCCGCGTGCACGGGCCGTTCGTCTCCGACCGCGAGGTGGAGGAGGTGGTCGCCTTCCTGCGCGAGCAGGGCGAGCCCGCCTATATCGAGGAAGTGACGGAGGCCGCCGACGACGGCGAGGCCGGGCTCGCGCTGTCCGGCATCGCTGGTGCGTCGGACGGCGAGAAGGGGCTGTTCGACCAGGCTGTCTCCATCGTCGCGCGCGAGGGCAAGGCCTCCACGAGCTTCCTGCAGCGGCACCTGCAGATCGGCTACAACCGCGCCGCGAAGCTGATCGAGCAGATGGAGAAGGAGGGCATCGTCGGGCCCGCGAACCATGTCGGCAAGCGCGAGGTGCTGGTGCGCCGCGACGACGATTAGCCGCCTCCCGACGGCTCGGCGCGGCGCGACCGCTGTTTCCATGCGTCCTGGAGAACGCCGGTGAAGGTCAATAATTTCACGGTCATCGAATCGAACTACGGCCGCTTCGTCGTCAATCGTCACTGCGCCCTTCAGGCCGAGGCTCTGATCAAGACGGGCCAGCCACACATCCAGCGGGAACTCGACAACATTCTCGCGATCGCCGGCCTGCTTCCGGCCGGATGCGTCGTCGTCGATGCCGGCGCCAATATCGGGCTCGTCGCCGTTCCGATCGCCCGGCTCCTGCGCGGCCGCGGCGGCGTCGTTCACGCCTTCGAGGTCCAGCGCATGATGGCCTACGCCCTGTGCGGCACCGCGGCGCTGAACGACCTTGAGAATCTGCTCGTCCACAACGAAGCACTCGGCGCCGGGCCAGGCAGCCTGCCCATGGCGAGCCCGGATTACGCGATACCGCAGGATTTCGGCCAGTTCAGCCTGCTCGATCAGGAGGATTCGGTGGCCGATCGGATCGAGGTCGTCCCGATCGATTCGCTTGCGCTCGCGCGGCTGGATTTCCTCAAGATCGATGTCGAGGGCATGGAAATCGAGGTGCTGGCTGGCGCGCGGCAAACGATCGAGGCGTATCTGCCGTGGTGCTGGGTCGAGTACTGGAAGGTCGGGATCGCCGGCATCCAGGGGCAGTTCGCGGGTCTCGACTATGAGTTCTATGTCGCGGACAGCCTCAACTTGCTGTGCGCGCCAGCAGCGAAGCTTGCCGCCGCGCCGCTGAAGATCGACGCGCCCGCTGTCTGAGGTACCGGCCCGTCATCCGGGCGTCGCCGGCTATGGTGCGAGATATCCCGCCAGCGCCACCTTGATCCGCGCCACCACGTCCTCCCAGGCATTCGGCTTCGTCTGACGGAAGAGCCGCATCGTGGGATACCACGGCGTGTCCTCGCGCCCGAGCAGCCAGCGCCAGTCCGGCGCGCGCGGGATCATCACCCAAACCGGCCGGCCCAGCGCGCCCGCAAGATGCACGACCGAGGTGTCGACCGAAACAATCACGTCCAGATTTTCCATGATTGCCATCGTGTCGCCGTAGTCGCCGATCTCAGCCCCAAGGTTCACCAGCGGCGCACGGGCAAAGAGGCCGCCCGCCTGCGGCGTCGCCGGCCCCTTCTGCAGCGCCACGAACGCGATGCCAGGCAGATCAAACAGCGGCTTGTACGTGGCAAGCGAGGTTGAGCGGTTGCGGTCGTTGTTGTGCGCCGGTCGCCCGGCCCAGACGAGGCCCACGCGTCTGAAGCCCTTCGGAATCAGCGACCCCAGCCGTTCACGCCATGCAACGATCTTCGCGGCATCGGCACGCAGGTAGGGAATCGGCGCTGGAATCGTCTCGACGCGCGTCTTCGCCAGCCTGGGCAGGCCGGAGAGCGCGGCATAGGCGGCATACGGCGGGCACTCGTCCCATTTTTGGAAGATCGCGGCGCGTGGTGCCAGCTGCCGGATCAGTTCGCCCAGCTCCTTGCCGCAGCCGATGGCGATGGCGCCGGCACCGGAATGTTCCCGTGCCCACGGGATGTAGCGGCTGAACTGGATGACGTCGCCGAAACCCTGGTCGCCGATCAGCAGCAGTGTCTTGCCGTCCAGCCGCTCGCCCTGCCATTGCGGCCTGTCCGCGCGCAGCACTTGCGGCGGGATCAGCGGTGCCGCGCCGCCAATCTGGAAGCGCCACTCGTACTCCTCCCACCCCTCCTCCATTTGCCCGCGCGCCAGCAGCACCTCGGCGCGGACGAAATGCGCCCCGGGCTGCTTGGGGTCGATGGCAAGCGCGGCCTGCGCGCAGGCGAGCGCCTCGTCGTATTCAGCGCGCTCCGAGTGGATGATCGCGAGGTTGTGCAGACACAGGGGATCGGCCGGCGCGAGCGCCACCGCGCGCTTGGCCGCCGCCAGCGCCTCGTCGTGGCGCCACAGCGTGCGGTAGAGTTCGCAGATGTTGCGCAGGTAGAGCGGCGTGTCGACGCCGTACGTGAGCGCGCCCTCCATGAACTCGAGCGCTTCCTTGCGCCGCCCCTGGCGGAACACGACGATGCCCATCAGGTGCAGCGCGTCCGCCTGCGTGGGGTGCGCGTCCAGCACGTGGCGCAGCAGCCGCTCCGCCTCCGCGAGCTTGCCCGTGCGCTCGTATTCCGCGGCGACCTGGAAGATCTCGCCCACCGGCACAGGCGCCATCAGCACGCGCGGCGCGGGTTTTTCGTCCCTGCTCGCCGCGGCGCTCATTCGGTGCTGTAGCCGAGCTTCTCCATGATCGGTGCCAGGATTGGAATCGCGGGTTCGAGGACCCCGCGGTAGTTGCGCCAGCGGCCGACCGAGCGGTCGTAGAGCTTCTCCGTCACCTGCGCATAGCTCGCGGTACGGGCATAGCGGCGGTTCTCGTGGAAGGCGAGGCAACCCTCGTACCAATCGACGCCGACGAAGCCGAGCAACGCACGCACGGTCGCCTCCTGGTCGGCGATCATGTCCTCGTAGCGCACCGGCAGATATTTGAGGCTCATTTCGGTACGATAATGTTCCACCAGTTCCATCACCCGCACGTAATGCGTCGCCGCCGTCTCCAGCGCGTGGCCGCAGTAGAGGCCATGGGTAAAGAGGTTGGAGATCGCGGAGACCATCACGTCGAGCGGATGGCGGATGACATGGATCACCGGCGAGGCGGGGAACAGCAGCGCGATGAGGCCGAGATGCGTCTCGTTCAACGGCATCTTGTCGGTGAACCAGGGCGCCTCGTCGCGCACCACACCCATCTGGCGCGCGCGCGCGAGGTAGTTGTCGCGCAGCCGGTCGAGCCCGTCGCGCTGGTCACCCATCCACAGCTCGGCCAGCGCCTCCGGATAGGTCAGCGGCGAGTTGAGCATCCGAGGCATCATCTGCGTGAGGTCGTTGATGAGCGGCAGCTCGTCGCCCGCCGAGATCATCGGGTGCGCCGTGAGCGTCTGTTCGACGAGCGTCGTTCCGGAACGCGGGAAGCCGAGGATGAAGAGCGGCTGCGGCACGTCCGTGCGCACGCCGGCACGCGGCAGCAGCTTGAGCCGGCCCTGGGTAAAGAACCCCTTGAGTCGCGCGATCATCTGGTTGGCGTGTTGGTCGAGATATTGCTGGCCGGAGAGCTCGCGCGCGAGCTTCTTGCCCTCGATGAAGGCCTGGCCTGCTGCCTCGTACTCGCCGAGGCTGTCGAGCAGCCTTCCCTTCTCCAGCAGCTCGTTGGGGCCGAGCCGCGCGCCTTCGCGCCCGGCGGCGAGCGCGTCGAGCACCGCGACCGCCTCCGCTGGCTTCTTCTGCCGCCCGAGCACCACCGCGCGCGCCACCTTCATGCCGACGTCGTCCGGCGCGAGCGCCTCGAGCTTGTCGAGCAGTTCCGCGGCGCGGTCAAAGTTGCGGTCGGCCTCCTCCATGCGCGCCCAGCCCAGCAGCGTCTGACGCACTTCCGGCGCCCCCGCGAAGCTCTCCTCGTAGAGCGCGCGGGATTCCTCCATGCGGCCCTGGTTCTTGAGGTTCCATGCGAGGTTGGCGAGCAGGATCGGGTCGCGCGCAGCGGCAAGCTCGAGCGCCCGGCGGTAATGGTATTCCGCGACCTGGGGGCGCTGCGCCTCGGTGAGGATCATGCCCATGAGGTTGTGTGACTGCGCGTTCTCCGGCGCGATGCGCACGGCGTTGCGCGCGTGCACCTCCGCCTCCGCGAGGTCGCCCTTGTTGAGCAGCAGCAGCGCCAACTCGTTGGTGGCGGGAAAGTTGTTTGGATCGAGGGCGACCAGGCGGCGGGCCAGCGCCTCGGTGGCCGGGCGGTTGCCCTGCGCCTTGCGGATTTCGTAGAGAACGGAAAGCGCGCCAGGCCTGTCCGGCGCCAGTTCCAGCACTTCCAGCGCCAGTTTTTCGGCCGTTTCCGGCGCCCCATGGCGGTGTGCCTGGATCGCGCGCTCGACCAGGGGGACGAGATGGCGCGAGGCGGCTGCGGGCGGCAGCGAGCCGGGCACCATCGAGCAGCAGCGTGCGGCCCTGAGGCCGCTGCCGCAACGGCAGAGTTCCTGGACGGCTGCGCTCAAGCGAGACCCCCTTGTGTCACCGGCCGTTTATGCCACGGCCGATGCAGGCAACAAAGCGCGATCGGCGGCCGGCCGGACCCGTCGGATCGTGGACTCGTCGATCCTCAGCCCGGCACGATGCCGCGGGCGCGCAGCATCCCAACGACGTCCTCGGCGCACTGCTGCGGCGACTGGCTCAACGTATTCAGCCGCAGCTCGGGCGCTTCCGGCGCCTCATAAGGGGCGTCGACACCGGTGAAGTTGCGGATCTCCCCGGCATCGGCGCGGCGATAGAGGCCCTTGGGGTCGCGCCTGCGGCATTCGTCGACCGGCGTGTCCACGAAAACCTCGAGAAACATCCCGTCCTCGAAACGCTCGCGCGCGGTGGCGCGGTCTGCTCGGTAGGGCGAGATGAAGCAGGCGAGCACGATCAGCCCCGCGTCGCACATCAGCCGCCCGACCTCCGCGGCGCGGCGGATGTTCTCCACCCGGTCGCCCTCGCCGAAGCCGAGATCGCGGTTGAGCCCGGTGCGCAGCGCATCGCCGTCGAGCAGGAAGACATGACGTCCCGCCGCGTGCAGGCGCTGCTCGACGAGATCGGCGACGGTCGATTTGCCGGCGCCGGAGAGCCCGGTGAACCACACCAGCGCCGGCTGCTGGCGCATCAGCGCCGAGCGCGCCACGCGATCGACGACGGTGGCGCGCTGGATGACATTCGTCGCTGCCTGGACTTCGGCAACCGTGCCAACCGCAACGAGCTCCCCATCCTGCCGGTCGAGCAGGATGAAGCGGCCGAGGTCGCGGCTGTCGCGGCAGCGCTGCATCGCGACCGGCGAGGCGAGCTCGAGCGAGACACGCGCGATATCGTTCATCGCCAGCGTTTCCGCCGGCGCGTGTGTCATCGTCGCCGGGTCGAACCGGTCGCGGATACGCACCACGCTGGCCGGAACCGTCGCGGCGCCGATGCTGAGCCGATAGGAGCGGCCGGGGAACAGCTCGGTGTCGTGCAGCCACACCAGGTCGGCCTCGCAGCGCGCGGTGAACGGCACCGCCTCGCCGGCGCCGACGACGTCGCCGCGCAGGACATCGAGCGGCGGCTCGAGCACAAGCGTCACCCCCTCACCAGCGGCGGCGGTGTTGGTCTCGCCTTCCATGCCGATGATGCGCGCGACCATGACCTCCCGGCCGCTGCGCGCCAGGCGCACGCGCTCGCCCACCGCGATGCGTCCGCACGCGATGGTGCCCCGCGCACCCGGCGTCGAGGCGTCGGGCCGCGCCGTCTCCTCCACCGGCAGGCGGAACGGCCCTTCCGCGCGCGACGGGATCGCAACGCTCTCCAGATGGCCGAGCAGGGTCGGGCCGTCGAACCAGGCGAGCCGTTCGCTCACCCGCGCGACGTTCTCGCCGGACCGCGCCGAGAGCGGAATGGCGGCATGCGCCCCGATGCCGAGCAAGCGCGCCATCTCGTCGAACTCGGCGGCGATCGCCTCGAACCGCGCCGCGTCGAAGCCGACGAGATCCATGCGGTCGACCGCGAGCACGACCTGGCCGACGCCCATCCGGGCGGCAATCGCGGCATGGCGGCGCGCCTGTTCCCCGATGCCGGCGGAAGCATCGACGGCGAGCACCCCGAGGTCGGCGGCAGCGGCGGCGGTTGCTATCTCGCGAATGGGGCGCGACTGGGCGTCGGCGGCGAGGAAGCGCCGCCGCGACGTGGCAAAAACGCGCCAGGCGATGCCGGCGCTGGCTTCTTGCGCGCCCTCGCCCGCGACGACCGATCCGCCTTCCTCCAGCATCCGCTCGAGCAGCGTGGCGGTGTCGTCACTGACGACGCCGCACGTCAGGATGCGCAGCGTTTCCACCCCGACCTGCGTGGCACCGAGCGTCTGCCGGTCCATCAGGGTTCGCCCGCGCGGGCGTCGATCAGCGCCTTATGCGCCAGCATGGATGCGCGAAATCGTTGCAGTTGTGGAATGGCCGGCTTCGAGCGGGATCAGAACCACGCGCCCGCCATGCGCCTGGACGAAATCCGCGCCGACCACGGTCGCGACCGTGTAGTCGGCGCCCTTGATCAGCACATTGGGCCGAATCGCGCGGATCAGCCGCTCCGGCGTGTCCTCGTCGAACAGCATCACGAGGTCGGTGGAGGCAATGGAAGCCATAACCGTCGCGCGGGCCGTCTCGGACTGCACCGGCCGCTCGGGCCCCTTGAGCCGCTTCACCGAGGCATCGGTGTTGAGTGCCACCACCAGCCGGTCGCAAGCAGCGCGGGCGCGTGCGAGCAGGCGCACGTGGCCGGGATGGATGAGGTCGAAGCAGCCATTGGTGAAACCGACGGCAAGCCCCGCCGCGCGCCACGCGGCAATGCGTGCCAGCGCCGCCTCCTCGCTCATGATCTTGTCGTCGAGCGCGAGCACCTCGCCCTGGTGCAGCGCGGCCGCAAGCTCGGCGCGCGTCACCGCCGCGGTACCGTGATGGGCGACGGCCAGACCCGCGGCCTCGTTGGCCAGCCGCGCCGCATCGGCGAGCGCCGCACCGGCCGCGAGCGCCAGCGCGAAGGCGGCGACCAGCGTGTCGCCCGCGCCGGAAACATCGGCCACTTCACGCGCGCGCGTCGGCAGGTGCATCGCCGCCCCGTCGCGCGGCAGCAGCGTCAGACCCTTTTCCGAGCGCTTGAGCAGGATCGCCTCGGCGCGCGCCTGCTCCAGCGCGGCACGGCAGGCGATGGCGGCGGTCTCGTCGTCGCCCGCTGGCAACCCGGTGGCACGCACGATCTCGAGCGTGTTCGGCGCGACCACCGTCGCTCCGGCATAGGCGGAAAACTCCTCCCGCTTGGGATCGACCACCACCGGCACGCCGGCCGCGCGCGCCGCCTCGATGGCGCCCGCCAGCACCCGATCCGTGAGCACGCCTTTGGCGTAATCCGACAGGATCAGCGCCCGCGCGCCTTCCAGCGCGGCCCGGGTGGCCGCCAGCAGCCCTTCCTCGGTGGCCGGCTCGACCGGCCCGGCTTCCTCCTCGTCGAGGCGCAGCATCTGCTGGCCGCCAGCGACGAAACGGGTCGTCACCGTGGTCGGGCGCGGCGCCTCGACGAAGCGCGTCTCGACGGGGCCGAGCGCCGCGCGCAGCGCCGCCGCCGCCGCGTCCCGCCCGACGGCCGCGACCAGCACCGCCCGCCCGCCGAGCGATGCGACGTTGAGCGCGGCGTTGGCGGCTCCGCCCGCGACCTCCCGCCGCTCGCGGGCGCGCAACACTGGGATCGGCGCCTCGGGCGAGATGCGGCGTACCTCGCCGGCCACGTAACGGTCCAGCATCGCGTCGCCGAGCACGACGACGCGTCGCCCGGCCATCGCCGCGAGCAACTCCCCCCCTGCCGTCATGCCCTGACCACGTTCACCCGGATCTCATGCCGCAGGCCCCGGCCAGGCGCAATGCGAAACGGCCGGCGGTCAACCGAAGCTCACCCGCACCGCGACTTTGCCGGCGGCGTCCGCGGCCCAGGCGCCCTCCGCGTCGCCCGCCAGCGTGACCGCGGAGCCGGCGAACAGCGGGCGCATGTTGCGTGCGGCATAGCGCGCCGGCACGCCGCCCAGGGCGCGTCCGGCGGCTTCCAGCAGCATCAGCAGCGTCAGCCCGCCATTCACCACCAGGCCCGGGTAGCCCTCGACGTTGCGCACATAGTCGGCGTCGTAATGGATGCGGTGGCCGTTGAAGGTGATGGCGGAATAACGGAACAGCAGCACAGGGTCCGGCACAAACGCCTCGTGCCAGTCGCCCGCGGGCGCCGCCTCTCCCTCGCCGCCACCGGCGCCGCCGCTGCCCGTGGCCTCGCGGTAGACGACATCCTGCTCCTCCGTGATCACCACCTCGCCCCGCACCGCGATCTCGTGGCGCAACGTCACGAAGACCATGGCGCCGCTGCGGCCCTGTTTGGGCGTGATGGCGGCGATGGCGGAGCGTTTCACCGCCGCGTCGCCGGCGCGCAGGGTGCCCAGCAGCGCCACCCGCCGCCCGGCAAACATGCGCCGCGGCAGGGGTACGGGCGGCAGGAACTCGCCCTTCGCCGGATGCCCGTCAGGACCGAGCCCGGAAGGCGGCGCCAGCTCCGGGAAGAACATCGCGTACCAGTGCGCGGGCACCGCGTCGCCCGGCGCGAAGCGGCGCGGATCGCCCAGCATCGCCGCGATGCGGGCGAGCGCCGGGCGCGTGATCTCGTCCTCCGCCTCGCGCGAGCGGCCGATCCAGGCGGCGAATTCATCCCCAGTGAGTTCAGGGGTGAGTTCAGGGGTGAGTTCAGGCATGTCGCGCCTCACGTGCCGCGATCGCCTCCGCGCGCGCGATCAGCCGCGCCGCCCGCGCCACGATTGGCGCGTCGATCATCTTCCCGTCCACGCTCGCCGCGCCGAGGCCCTGCGCCCGCGCCGACCTGTCCGCCGCCATGACGCGGCGCGCCCAGGCGATTTCCTGCTCGTCCGGCGCGAAGGCGGCGTTGAGCACCGGCACCTGCGCGGGATTGATGCAGGACGCGCCCTCGAAGCCAAGTCGGCGTGAGCGCTGCGCCATCGCGCGGAATCCCTCTAGGTCGGAATAGTCGGCGAGCGAACCGACCAGGCCCAGCGGCATGACGCCGGCGGCGCGGGCGGCGACCAGCACCGCCTGGCGCGCGGCGAGCAGCGCGTCCTCGCTCGCATCCGAGCCGATGCCGGTCGCGAAATCCTCGCCGCCCAGGCTCATCGCGACGATCCGGCGGGAGGCCCGCGCGATCGCCCAGACATGCTCCAGCGCCGCCGGCGTCTCGATGATCGGGTAGAGCAGCGTGTGGCCCTCGGGCAGGCCGGCGCGCGCCTCGCAGGCGGCCACGTGTTCCTCGATGAAGGCGACATGGTCCGGCCCGCGCACCTTGGGCAGCAGCAGCCCGTCCACATGCTTGCCGACGCAAGCCGCGATATCCTCCGCCAGCATCCCGAGCGGCGCGTTGACGCGCACCATCACGTCCGCGCCACCGCGGCGCACCGAGGCCGCCGCCGCCGCCACGGCCGCACGGGCGCGCGGCTTTTCCGCGAGCGGCACGCTGTCCTCGAGGTCGAGCTGGATACAGTCCGCCCCACGCTCATGCGCCCGCGAAACGAAACGCTCGACATGCGCCGGCACGTAGAGGCACGAGCGCCAGACCCGTTTCATGCGATCACCTTCAGCGCGCCGGATTCGCGCAGCGCCGCGATTTCCGTGGCCGCGAACCCGCATTCGGCGAGGATCGCCGGCCCGTCCGCACCGAGCCGGCCGATCTCGGCGAGTTGCGGCATGCCGCCGGAAAACCGCGTCGCCGCACGCAGCGCGCGCACTGTCCCCTCCGTCGGGTGTTCGACGCGCTCGACCAGGCCGACGGCTCGGATATGCGCGTCGTCCATCACGTCCTCGATCATGTTCACCTGCAGCGCCGGCACGTCGTTCTCGGCAAACGCCACGAGCCAGTGTGCCGTCGGCTTTTCGCGCAGCGCCTCGGCGCGCAGGCTGAAATAGGCACGGACATTGGCGAGCCGCCCCGCAACGGTGGCGAAGCGCGGGTCCTGCGCCAGTTCCGGCCGGCCGATCGCGGCGAAGAAACCCCGCGCCTGCGCATCGGTATTCGCGGACACGCAGATCCAGCCATCTGCCGTGGCGATCGGGCGGCCGAGCGGGTCCATGATGCGGGGGTCGCCCATCGCGCCGTCATCCTCGAAGGTGCGACGTCCCATGTGCTCCCTCAGCACGAAGCTCGCCATGTTCTCGAGCATCGGCACCTCGATCGCCTGGCCGCGCCCGGTGCGCTCGCGCGCCAGCAGTGCCGCGGTGATCGCCTGGGCGGCGATGAAGCCAGTGATGTGGTCGGCGATGACGAAGGGCATGAAGCGCGGCTCGCCGAACGGGCGAGCCATGGCGCCGGCCATGCCGGATGCGCCCTGGATGATCGTGTCGTAGGCGGGCTTGCCGTCATAAGGCCCGCCGGCGCCGAAACCCACGATGCCGCAATGAACGAGGCGCGGGCAGGTCGCCGCAAGCGAGGCGTGATCCAGGCCCAGCCTCGCCAGCGCCTGCGGGCGGATGTTGGAGACCAGCACGTCGGAAACCGCCGCGAGACGCCGCGCCGTCTCGCGCCCGGCCGGACTGCGCAGGTCGAGGCAGAGCGAGCGCTTGCCGCGGTTGAAGTGGAGGAATTTCGGACTCATCCCCGGCGAGCGGCCCTTGCCGCCGAGGGCGCGCAGCAGGTCGCCCTCCGGCGGTTCGAGCTTGATCACGTCCGCACCCTGCTGCGCGAGGGTGAGTGTCGCCGTCGGCCCCACGACGACGGAGGTGAGGTCGAGCACGCGGATGCCCGCGAGCGGTCCGGCGTTCATGGGCGCGCAGCCCGGGCACGCGGTATCGTTACGGGATCAGCACGGTACTGCCGGTGGTCTTGCGCGATTCCAGCGCAATGTGCGCCGCCGCCGCGTCGCTTAGCGGGAAGGTCTGGTTGACCCGGATCTTCACCGCGCCGCTTTTCACCACGTCGAACAGATCGTTCGCGGTCGCCAGCAGGTCGGCTCGCTTCGCGGCGTAGGTCGCGAGTGTCGGGCGCGTCAGATAGAGGCTGCCCTTGGCCGCCAGCAGCGCCGGTTCCACCGGCGGCACCGGGCCGGAGGCGTTGCCGTAGGTCACCATCAGCCCGAGCGGTGCCAGGCAGTCGAGGCTGCCCATGAACGTGTCCTTGCCGACGCTGTCATAGACCACGGGCACCATTGCGCCGCCGGTGATGCGCTTGACCTGCGCCGGCAAGTCGGCGTGGCCCACCACGACATGCTCGGCGCCATGGGCTCGCGCGAGTTCGGCCTTCGCCTCGGTGGAAACGACGCCGATGACGCTTGCCCCGATATGCTTGGCCCATTGGCACAGGATCAGCCCGACGCCGCCCGCCGCGGCGTGCACGACGATCGTCTCGCCCTTCTGCACCCGGTGCGTGCGGCGGACCAGGTATTGCGCCGTCATGCCCTGCAGCATCATCGCCGCCGCGGTCTCGAAGCCGATCCCGTCGGGCAGCTTCACCAGCCGGTCCACCGGCACCGCCCGCTCGGTAGCGTAGGCGCCGACCGCGCCGGTGCCATACGCGACGCGATCGCCGACCGCGAACTCCGTCACCCCCGGCCCGAGCGCCAGCACGGTGCCCGAGGCCTCCATGCCGGGTGTGGCCGGCATCGGCGTCTTGTAGAGGCCGGTGCGGAAATAGACGTCGATGTAGTTGAGCCCGACGGCGGCATGCCTCACCAGCACCTCGCCCGGCCCGGGTTCCGGCGTTGGCACGTCCTCCCAGCGCATCACCTCGGGCCCGCCCGGGGCGTGAATTCGGATCGCCTTCGTCATGATTCGTTCCTCATGGTGATGCGCTTACGCAACAAGCTTCAGCGCGGCTCCCTCGAGCCCAAGAAGATAGCGTTTGGTTGCGAGCCCGCCGGCACCGGAATAGCCGCCCGGGCCGCCTTCCGCCACCACCCGATGGCACGGGATGATGACCGGGATCGGGTTGCGGCCCATGGCACCGCCAACGGAGCGGGGCGAACCCCCGGCCGCACGGGCGAGCCGCCCATAGGTCCATACCTCGCCGCGTGGTACGCCGCACAGCGCCATCCAGACGCGGCGCTGATAACCGGTTCCCGCCGGCGCGAGTGGCAGGTCGAACGGCGCGGGGTCGCCGTCGAAATAGGCGTGGAGTTGCACGCGCGCGCGTTCGAGCAGCGGTGTCGGGCTTTGCACGCTGCCCCAGCCCCAGTCGAGCGCAACGATCGCCCCCTCCTCCTCGGCGACGGAGAGCGGCCCGATCGGCGAATGAAGCGAGATCAGCGGCACGGGGGCGGATGCGACAACCGCCGCTCCCTGCTGTCAAGCGGCGCGCGTGCAACGCCGGGAAACCGTCGCGTGGTGATTTCGTTCACCGAAACCCCTGCTGCGCACCCACGAGCAGGAAGGGCGGACGGTCGCGCTCCACCGCCCATTCCGGATGAGCCGCGATCTGCGCAGCGTCGGGCCCCCATTCCTCGAGATGCGTCAACGTGAGCCCGGCGGCGAGCAGCGCGTTCACCACCGTGCCGATGCCGCGGTGGTGCTTGATGACGCCCCTGGCGAGCCAGTCCGTCCGTCGCTCGCCCTCCGCGAGATAGGCATCGAGCGGCCAGACGCGCCGCCCCTCCCGCTCGATCCAGCCCGGCGCGGTGGGTGCGGTGTAGAGCGGGTGCTCCATCGAGAACACGAACCGCCCGCCCGGCGCGAGCGATACCGCGACCATGCGCGCGAGGCGCGAGAAATCCGCCACGTAGTGCACGGCCAGCGAGGAGTAGACGACGTCGAACGCCGCCTCCGGCAGCGCCAGCGTTTCGAGATCCGCACGTTCGTAGACGCCGCCGCCCGCCTCGCGCGCCTTTGCCAGCATTTTCTCCGAG
>DAHUXX010000002.1 GCA_027306955.1 Acetobacteraceae bacterium
GGCAGCTCACTGGTCTGGGACAGCCGAGCGGCCGTGAGGTTGGCCGGCTGGCGACCATCAAGGATAGCGGTGGTGATGTCCGGGGCAAGGTAGGCCAGCCGGACGATGCGGCTGAAGTAGGAGTCAGTGACTCCCATCGCGTTGGCGCACGCGTCGATGCTGTCGTGATGGCGGGCCTCGAGTTCCTTGCGCATCGCGTACACACGGGCCAGGAGACGGATTAGGGTTGGATCGGACTGTGGGGTGGCCTCGGGTCCGTCGGCTACCAGCTTCATTGCCAGGCCGGTCCGACAAAGCTGCGCATCGATGGTGAGGATGACGGGGTCCTGGTGATCACGATCGGTGTTGGTATTGACCTGCCCCCCCCGCCGGTCCAACAACCGGTAGCGGCGCAAAAGCCCCCGGGCTCTCACGATGATCGAGGGACCAGAGGGGGGCAGGTCAAGTCGACGTTCGTTTGACGAGAACCTGCATGCTCTGCTGCAACGCAAGCGTGAGTTGTTCAGAGACACGCTGATGCCCGTTGACATCGATGACGAGGAGGCGCTCACGCTTGTCAAGCAATCAACCTCGGGATGATCGACGATAGAGATCTTCGTGAGATAGGTGGCAAACTAAGTTCAAGGGCGAGATTGAGCCAGGGGACTCGGCGGCAATTTTTCTTCGAGTCACGGGTCTTGGCGTGTCCGTCATTGCGATTTTTCAACGCTATCTTGAAGCGTAGCTCAATGACACTCGCGAAGATTACTCGACTGAACTAATGCAACCAGAGCCCGATGCACCTCGACCATCGCCAGTGTATCGCGCTTGCAATAGGTGAGAAGCGCCTGGCGGAGGCGCGTGACGTCAGCCGGGTCGGCGGTGGCACCCGAGGCGATCTGGGCGAAGGCCGCTGAGGCGGCGGCGCCGTCGGCGATGTGTTCGAGGTCGTCGTAGCCGAAGCCGGGGCTGAGGGCGGGGGCGACGGCCTTGATCGAGTTGCTGAAGCCGAACTCGGGGAAGTAAACCGCGCCGCGGACGATCGGCAGAAGGTCGGCGAGGCTGCGGATGATGGCTTCGATCGGTTCGGACAGATCCGGGAAGTGGGCGACGAGAGCCCTGAGTTGGGTCTGTTCGTACGCGGAATACACGACGATCGGCAAGCTCGTACCTGCGAGCGCCGCGATAAGGGATTTGGCAAAGGCGCGACGCGGGTCTTCGGTCCCGTCAGCAAGAAATTCCTCGTGGGCCAAGCTACCATCGGCGTCCATGACGTGCAGTGACCATTGGAAGGGCAGCGTCTGGTAGGGGCGCGTTCCGGCGTAAAGCGGGATGGGTGGCATCATCGCCTCGAAGTCCAGGTAACAGGCCGGCGGCCCGAACCGGTGCAGCAGGCGGGCCAGGTCCGGCGCGACGTACGGACGGCCGGTGATGATGGCCTCACGGATGACGCCCTGCTTCCAGGCCAGCGGGAAGTCTGCGGGGATATCCGAGATCGCAACGATGCCTCGCTCGGCGAGCTGGTCCTTCTGCGCCTGTTTCAGGCGCGGCATGTGGTGCACCCAGTCCCCCGGCTTGTCAGCGGCGCAGCGGTCCCAGAAGGCACAGTCGTAAGGCGTGCTGCAGTGCGGGCCTGGTTCGACCGTTGGCTCGGTAGTCGTCACGAGGGCCGCGCGCATTGCCGGGAGCAGCGTTGGCACATCGGCGAGGCGCATCTCCACGTCCTCGGTGACGTCCACGCGGGTGAAGAACTGCTGCCAGTCGATGGCATCCGGCCCGCGGACATAAGCGGTATTGACGTGGAGCGCCTCGATCGCACACGGGGCGGTGCCGGCGGCGCGCATCACATGGGCCTGGAGCGCGATGTCGTCGAGGTGGTGCTCCTTGACGCTGGTGCTGCTCTTCACCTCGATGAGGCCCCAGCCGTCCGGGCGACGCTCGAGGATATCGACGCGCACGCGGATGTCGCCATGGACGAACGCAGCCTCGAAGATCGCGGGGACGTTGGGATCGCGCATCAACGCCGCGGTGCGCGTCGTGGCCTGCTCGTGTTCCCGAGGCGCCTCATCGACGAGTACCCCGCCCGGGAACAGCAGACGCGCCTTGCTGCCGATCTCGACACCGATATCGGCCGGCGTTCCCGGAGTGGGCGGCGCGTCGTCTGGCGGCTCGCGAACCTGCAGCCAAAGGCGGCGCAGGCATTGCAGCCCGGCCATGTAGCGTGACTTCGTAAGGTAGGTCGTGGTCATCGTTCACCGGCAAAGGCTGCGCGAACGTGACCTCGGCCGTTGACCGTTGCAACATTCCGTTCCGCAGCAGCGTTCGGAGCACGTCCGCCTTTGACGTAGAGCTGTGCTTTATGGGGTTTCGCGACACTATCGAGGGACCATACCCCAGCCCGGTATGCACAGAACCACACGCCCTGGCCTTTGCGAACAACCGCCATAGCCCCCGCCCAATCCCGGGTGGGGGATGCTTGTCCGCCAAGGAGGCCATCATGTTTCGTGTGCAGACCCAAGTCGTCCTCGTTCCCTCGGCCGAGGCGCGCCAGGAGCTTGGTGTGCAGCTGCGTCCGGCAGGGCTTGCCGCCTGGCGCGAGCTCGCGCGGCGCGGCCAGGGGCTGGAGATGGCCCATTTCCAGATCGTCCATGACAGAACGTGCCTCGCCGTCAGTTCGCGGCTGCGGCGCGACGGGGCGATCGAGATCGCACTCGGCCTGGGTGACCCGCGGATGGCGGCGCGGGTGATCCCGGCAGTCGAACTGCGGCGTGCCGAGATGCTCGCCGCCAGCCGCGCGCGTCGCGCACCGCAAGCCGTCCGGGCGCGATAGGCGCTGCCCCGCACCATGCGTCCGGTTCTGACGGACGCATGGTGCATTCCCTGTTCATTGCAGACCGGAGATAATCCCATGCCCGTTTCTTGCTCGCCTCGTTTCATGCCTTCGATTGTTGCAACCGGTGGCACGGCGCTCACGGCGATGCGCTACGCCGCGCGCGTTCATGCCGCCGTGGATCGTCGCTCGCCCGAGGCCAGCACCGTCGCCGACTGGCTGCTGCAGAGCGCCGGGACGTTCGCCCTGGCCGATGCCGATCTGCCTGAGAGCTCAGGGCGTCGCGGTTGGCGCCAGGAGGACGTTTCCGCGCTGGCGTGGCGGACCATCGGCACCGCCATCGCCTCAGCCCTCGCCAGGCAGCTGGAGGGCCGCAGGCGCGTATCGGACCAGTGGGTCACGGCCATCGCGAGGAGGCTCAGCTTCGACCGGACAGAGACCGCCATTCTCGCTCTGGCGTTGCACTACCGCATCGACCGCCGGGTCGAGCTTCTGTTCGACAAGCTGAGCGACTGCCGCGACGGCCCCACGGTCCTCCATGCCGATACCGACCTGATCGGCCTGCTCGTGGGCGAGCCGGCGGAGCGCGTCGAGCGTTGTCTCGCGCCGGATGCCCGACTGCTGGCGAGCGGCCTGCTCCTTGCCGGCCGCGATGGGGAGCTGGAGCTGCTGCCCCGGCTTGTCTCGGCGGTGCGCCGGGGGATGGCCCCCGGTGTGGATTTCTATGACCAGTTGCTCGGCACGGCGACGCTGGCGCCGTTGCCGTGGGAGGCGTTCGACCATCTCGGACGGGAGGCGGAACTGGCGGCGGAACTGCTGCGAGCGGCGCTCGCCCAACGCCAGGGGGCCAACATCCTGCTCTATGGCCTGCCCGGTACCGGCAAAACCTCGTTCGCCGCGAGTGTCACCAAAAAGGTTGGAGCGCGGCTGAGGCCAGTTGTCGAGGCGGACGAGGCGAACGGTGAACCGACACGCATCGAGCGGCTGTACGGGCTGCGCCTCGCGCACCGACTCGCCGTCCCGGGAGAGACGGTGTTGCTCTTCGACGAGGCGGAGGATCTGTTCGTCCGCGACCCGTCACCCTTCGGTGTCCCGCTGACCAATTCGCGCGTGTTCCTGCACCGCCTGCTGGAGCAGGGAACGGCGCCGGTGATCTGGACGGCCAACGACATCGACGTGCTCGGCTCTGCCGTGCTGCGGCGAATGACGATGTGCCTGGAGCTGAAGATTCCCAACCTCGCGACCCGCACCCGGCTGTGGCGGCGCATGGGCGAGACGGAGGGCGTGGCGCTGGCAGAGGCGGACGCGGCGAGGCTCGCACGTCTGGTGCCGGCGGCGCCGGCTGTGGCGGCGACCGCCCTGCGCGCGACCAAGCTGGTGGGCGGCGACGCGGACACGGCGCGGCTGATCGTCGAGGGTGTGGCGCGGGCGGTGGGCGGTGGGCGCGCGCCGGCACCCGAACCCGCGGCGGACGCGGAGTACGATCCCACACTGGTCAACGCGGACGCCGATCTCGCGGCACTGGCCGACCGGCTGTGCGCGCCGGGGGCGTCGCGGGCGGTCTCCTTTCTGCTGTCGGGTCCGTCGGGCTCGGGCAAGACGGCGTGGGTGCGGCATCTCGCCGGACGCATGGGGCTGCCGTTGCTGCAGCGCCGTGCCTCCGACCTGCTCGACCCGTTCGTTGGCGGAACGGAACACAACATCGCCGCTGCCTTCGCCGAGGCGCGCGAGCAGCCGGCGTTTCTGGTGTTCGACGAGGCGGACAGCCTGCTGCTCGATCGCGGCGAGGCGGTGCGCAGCTGGGAGGTCTCGCAGGTCAACGAGATGCTGACCTGGATGGAGGCGCACGAGCTGCCCTTCGCCTGCACCACCAACCTTGCCGAGCGGCTGGATCGGGCAAGCTTGCGGCGGTTCCTGGTCAAGCTGCGCTTCTCCTGGATGGACGAGACGCAGGCGCGGGCGGCGTTCTGGCGGTTCTTCGGGCTGGAGGCGCCGGCGCAGCTGGACGCGCTGCGCTGCCTGACACCGGCGGATTTTGCGCTGGTGCGGCGGCGGGCGGCGCTGGAGGGTGCGTCCGGCAACGCGGCCGCGCTGGTACGGATGCTTGGCGCCGAGTGCGCCGGGCGTGTGGGCGGGCGCGGACCGCTCGGCTTTGCGGCCGGGGCGGCGTGAGCACGCGATGATTGCGGCGCGCGCCGGCAGCCCGCATCGTCTCGGTATGCGTTACGCCCCTGCCGAACGAATGCTGTCCCTGGCACGCCACCTCGCGGGCACCCGCGCGGGGCTGACGCTCGACGAGATGGCGCGGGAGCTCGGTGTCGGGCGACGCACGGCGGAGCGGCTACGCGATGCGCTCGTCGCGACGTTCCCGCAGATGGAGTGCCTGGATGGCGACGACCGGGCGCGGCGCTGGCGGCTGCCCGCGACCGCGCTGGTGGGGGTGGTGGAGCCACGAGCCGAGGCGGTGGCGGCGATCGAGACCGCCGCGCGGGAGTTTGCCGCCCGTGGCGAGGCGGAGCGGGCCGGACTGCTGCGGGAGACGGCGGCGACGTTGCGCGCGCTGATGCGCCCCGAGGCGCTACGCCGCGCCGAGCCGGATATCGCCGCGCTGATGGAGGCCGAAGGGATCGCGATGCGGCCGGGCCCCCAGCCGATCCTGGCCCAGGGTCTGCTGGGCACACTGCGCCGCGCGATCCTTGGCATGCAACTCATTGTCGCGCGTTATGCTGCTGCGGGTGCGGAGGAGCCGGTGACGCGCATCCTCTGCCCTTACGGCATCCTCTATGGCGGCCGGGGATGGCTGGTGGCGCATGTCGAGGGACTGCCGGAAATGCGCCTGTGGCGGCT
>DAHUXX010000028.1 GCA_027306955.1 Acetobacteraceae bacterium
ACCGCGATGCCCAGCGCGCGCGCGCGCGCCGCCGCCTCCCGCGCCGCGGCGGTGGGCGAGCCCCAGGTGAGGATCGCGATGTTCCCCTCGCCTTCCGCGTCCGCCCAGTCCGGTCCAACATCGAAACCTTCGAGCTTGCGCGCGCGCTTGGCGAGCTGGGCCGCGTGGTCGCGCGCCGCGGCGGAGGGCGCGCCGCGCGGCGTGTGTTCCAGCCCGTCCGCCACATGCGCCCCACCCGGCGGGCCCGGCCGCGCCATCGGCGAGATGCCGTCCTCGGTGACGACGTAGCGCAGGTAGCCCGGCGTGCCGGGCTCCGCCACGCGCCTGCCCGGCGTGCGGGCGGCCGGCGGCGGCGGCGGCAGGACGGCCCGCGCCTGGCCCATCGCCTGGTCGGAGAGAACCAGCGCCGGCGTCTGCAACGTCTCCGCGAGCCCCACCGCCCATTCCGCGGTGCGCCGGCAGTCGCCGATGCCGTTCGGCGCCAGCACCAGGTGCGGCGCGTCGCCGTGCATGCCGTGCAGCGCGATGTCGAGGTCGGATTGTTCCGATTTGGTGGGGATGCCGGTGGAGGGCCCGCCGCGCATCACGTCCACCACCACCAGCGGCGTTTCCGAGGCGACCGCGAGGCCCAGCGCCTCCATCATCAGCGCGAGGCCGGGGCCGGAGGTCGCGGTCATCGCCGGCACGCCGCCGAACGCGCCGCCGATCGCCATGTTGATCGCCGCCAGCTCGTCCTCCGCCTGCACCAGCACGCCGCCGGTTTGCGCAAGTGCCGGGGCAAGCCACTCCAGCACCTCGGTCGCCGGCGTGATCGGGTAGGCGGCGACGAAGCGCACGCCGCCCGCCAGCACGCCGAGCCCGGTCGCCTGATTGCCGCTCATCGTCCAGCGCACCTTCCGGTCCGCCGCGGGCGAGAGCCGGTGCGGGAGTTCAGGCAGTTCCGCCGCGGCGCCGAGCGCCAGCGCCGCGCGGTTGGCCGCCATCGCTTCCGCCCCCTTGCGCCCAAGCTGCGCGGCGACGACGTCCTCCAGCAGCGCGAGCGGCAGGCCAAGCAGCCGCGCCGCCGCGCCGAGGGCCACCATGTTCGCCCGCCCGCCCTTGACGTTGCGCACCAGCGCCTTGCACGGCAGCGCCAGCACGCGCGCGCCGGCATCCGCGACCGGTTGCGGCACCGGGCCCTGGTCCGGGTCGGCGAGCACCAGGCTCGCGGGGCCGAGCGGCACTTCCTCGGTGAAGCGGGTGAAATTGTCCCAGTCGATCGCGATCAACAGATCGAAACGATCGGCGGGGGCCGAGACCGGCGCCGGGGAGAGGCGCAACAGCGCCGCCGCCTCGCCGCCGCGGATCTGCGGGCCCATCGCGCGGGTCATGACGCCGTAGAGCCCGGCGCGGGATGCGGCCTCAAGCAGGATCTCGCCCGCGCGCATCGCCCCCGCCCCGCCCGAGCCGGTGATGGCGAGCGCGAACGCGGCGGCGCCGTCCGGCGCCGCTTCGACGGCGGGTTGCGGGAGGCTGAGGTCGATGTCCATGCACCGTCTCCTGACCCCGTTGGCTCCGGCTATTGACGCATTCGCGTGCCGGAATACTCCTTTTTATTCCCGCGCGCGGTGGCCGTCAAGACGGCGGTTCCACCTCAGACGCCGTGCTTGATGGCGATGGTCTTGAGGGTCGCGAAGCCGTACAGCGCCTCGAACCCCTTCTCGCGCCCGTGGCCGGAACGCCTGGTGCCGCCGAACGGCAGCTCGATGCCGCCCGCGGCGCCGAAATTGTTGATGAACACCTGCCCCGCGCTGATCCCCCGCGCCAGCCGCAGCGCGCGCGCGATGTCCGCCGTCCACACGCCGGCCACGAGCCCGTAGGAGGTCGCGTTGGCCACCCGCAGCGCGTCTGCCTCGTCCCTGACGCGGATCGCGACCAGCACCGGCCCGAAGATCTCCTCCTGCGCCAGCGGATGCTCCGCCGGCACATCGCCGATCAGCACCGGCTTCACGTAGTAGCCGCCCGGCGGCACGTTGCCGGCGAGGCTGCCCTCGGCGAGCACGGGCAGCCCGTCGCGCCTCGCCATGTCGAGGTAGCGCTGGATACGCTGCTGCTGTGCGGCGTTCACCACCGGGCCGCAATCCAGCTCCTGGTCCGGCGTGCCGACGCGCAGCGCCCGGAACCGCGCGGCAAGGTCCTGCGTGAAGCTGTCATACACGCGGTCCTCGATCAGCACGCGCGATCCGGCGCTGCAGGTCTGCCCGGAGTTCTGGCTGATGCCGCGCGTGATGGTCGCCGCGGCCTCCTCCATCGGCGCGTCGGCGAACACCACCTGCGGCGACTTGCCGCCGAGTTCCAGCGTGACGGGCACGGAGTTGCGTCCCGCCGCCGCCTGCACGAGCGCGCCCACCTCCGGCGAGCCGGTGAAGCTCACGTGCCCGATGCCGGGATGGCCGGCGAGTGCCGCACCCGCTTCCTCGCCCAGTCCCGTCACCACGTTGAACGCGCCCGCGGGAAACCCGGCTTCCTCCGCGAGGCGTGCCAGGTGCAGCGCGCTCAGCGACGTGTCCTCCGCCGGCTTCAGCACCACGGCGTTGCCCATGGCGAGGGAGGCGGCGACCGAGCGGCCCATGATCTGCATCGGGTAGTTCCACGGGATGATGTGGCCGGTGACGCCGATCGGCTCGTAGACCGTCATCACCGTGTATCCTTGCAGAAACGGAATGGTCTCGCCGTGCACCTTGTCCGCCGCGCCGCCGTAGTATTCGAAGTAGCGCGCAAAGGCCGCGGCGTCGCCCCGCGCCTGGCCGAGCGGCTTGCCCACGTCGGCACTCTCGATGCGCGCCAGGATGTCCGCGTCGCGCCGGATCAGTTCCGCGAGGCGCAGCAGCAGCCGCCCGCGGCTGGTCGCGTCCACCGCCCCCCACGCGCCGGCAAGCGCCGCCCTGCCCGCCCGCACCGCGGCGTCGATCTCCGCCGCGCCCCCGCGCGGGATGGCGCCCACCACCGCGCCCGTCGCGGGGTCGACGACGGGCAGCGTCTGTTCGGTCGCAACCCACTCCGCCCCGATGAACATGCGGTGGCTGGTCGGGTTCGTGGTCTGGTTCATGGCGGCCATCCGGGTTCGGGGGTCGGGGAACGCGCCGCATGCATATCCCTCTCCATCGCCGACGACAATTCGCCGCCCCACCGCCGGGCGGATGACAGCGTCCACGCCGCGCGGCATGCTCGCCCGGGGAGGAACACCCATGACCGCATCGCGATCCCGCGCCATCGCCCGCGCCCGCTCCTATTTCCGGGACGGCTCCTATCTCGGCCGCCTGCGCTCCCTGGTGGCGGTGCCGACGCAGAGCTTCCCGCCCGACCACAAGCCGGATCTGGAACGATACTGCCGCGCGGTACTCGGCCCCATGGTGGCAGGGCTCGGCTTTGCCGTCGAGGTGCTGGACAATCCCGAACCGGTGCACGGCCCGGTCCTGCTCGCGACACGGATCGAGGACGCAACGAAACCGACGGTGCTGCTCTACGGCCACGGCGACGTGGTGCGCGCCATGCCGGAACGCTGGCGGGCGGGCCTCGACCCGTGGACGCTCACCGTCGAGGGCGACCGCATCTACGGCCGCGGCGTGGTGGACAACAAAGGCCAGCACCTGCTCGCGATCGACGCCCTGCGCGCGGTGCTCGCCGAGCGCGGCGAACTCGGCTTCAACGTCAGGCTGATGGTCGAGACCGGCGAGGAAGCGGGCTCGCCGGGGCTCAGGCGCTTCATCGAGCGCCATCGCGAGCGTTGCGCCGCCGACGTGTTCATCGCGCTCGACGGGCCGCGCCAGAGCCTCTCGGTGCCGGACGTGACGCTCGGCACGCGCGCAGGCCTGGCCTTTGATCTCCTCGTCGATCTGCGTCAGGGCAGCCACCATTCCGGCCACTGGGGCGGCCTGCTCATCGACCCCGCGGTGGTGCTTTCCTACGCCATCGCCAGTATCTTCTCGCGCGAGGGGCGCATCCTGGTGCCGGAGTGGCTGCCGCGCGATATCCCGCCATCGGTGCGCGAGGCGAGCCGCAACGTCGTCGTCGACGACCTGCCCGGCGCGCCGGTGCCGGACCCCGGCTGGGGCGAGCCCGGCCTGTCGCGCACCGAGCGCATCTACATGTGGACCAGCGCCATCGTGCTCGCCAGCATCAGCGGCCAGCCGGAGGCGCCGGTCAACGCCGTCTCGCCCACCGCGCGCGCCCGCATCCAGGTCCGCCACACCGTGGATGTGGACGGCGAGGACATCATCCCGGCGCTGCGCCGCCACCTCGACGCCAATGGTTTTTATAACGTTACGATCGTGCCGGTGCAGGAGCGCGACGCCTTCCCCGCCTCGCGCACCGACCCGGACAACCCCTGGGTGCGCCTCGTGGTCCGCTCGCTGGCCGAGACCGTGGGGCGCGCGCCCAACGTGATCCCCAACATCGGCGCCTCCGGCCCCTCGGAATATTTCAAGCAGATCCTGGGCACGCCGGTGATCTGGATCCCGCACTCCTATGGCGGCTGCGGCCAGCACGGGCCGGACGAGCACGGGCTCGGCTCGCTGTTCGAGGAGGGGCTGGGGTTGATGGCCGGTATCTGGTGGGACATCGGCGCCACCGGCCGCCCCGCCTGAGCCGCCGCTCAGCGCCGGTGGCGGAGCAGCGCGCGCAGGCCCGCGAGGTCGCGCGTGTTGAGCACGTCCGCGGGCTCCAGCCAGCCGCGGCGCGCCTGGTCGAGGCCGAAGCGGATGAACTCCAGTTGCGCGGGCGCGTGCGCGTCGGTCGAGATCGCGAGCCTGACGCCGATTTCCTTCGCCAGCCGACAATGCGTGTCGGCGAGGTCGAGCCGGTCGGGCTGCGAGTTTACCTCGAGGAAGCAGCCGCGCTCCGCCGCCCCACGCAGCACGCGCTCCACGTCGATCTCGTAGGCCGGCCGCTCGTTGATCAGCCGCCCGGTCGGGTGCGCGACGATGGTGAGCAGGCGGTTGTCCATCGCGCGCAGCACGCGCTCCGTCTGTTTCGCTATCGGAAGATTGAAGCGCGAGTGCACCGCCGCCACGACGAGGTCGAGCCGGCGCAGCACCTCGTCCGGCAGGTCGAGCGCGCCGTCCTCCAGGATGTCGACCTCGATCGAGGTCAGGATCGTGAAACCGGAAAGCTTCGCATTGAGCCGCTCGATCTCGTCGATCTGCCGGCCGAGCCGCCGGGCGTCGAGCCCATGCACCATCGCCATGCGGGGGCTGTGGTCGGTGACCGCGAGATAGGCATAGCCGCGCGCGCGCGCCGCCGCCGCCATGTCCGCGAGGCTCGCCGTGCCGTCGCTGGCTGTCGTGTGGACGTGCAGGTCGCCGCGGATATCGTCGAGCGCCACGAGATGCGGCAGCTTGCCCCGCCGCGCGGCGTCCACCTCGCCGTGGTCCTCGCGCAGCTCCGGCGGCACCGTGGCGAGGCCGAGCCGGCGGTAGAGTTCCGCCTCCGTCCGCCCGGCGAGCAGCTTCCTGCCTTCGAACAGCCCGTATTCGTTGAGCTTCCAGCCGCGCTCCACGGCGAGCTGGCGCAGCGCGATGTTGTGCGCCTTGGAGCCGGTGAAATACAGCAGTGCCGCGCCGTAGCTGTCCTCCGCCACCACGCGCAGGTCCACCTGCAGACCGTTGCGAAGACGTACCGTCGCGCGCGTCGGCCCCTGCTCGACCACCTCGGCCACGTTCTCGTAGCTGGTGAAGCGCCGCATCACCGCCTCGCCGCTCGCGGAGGCGGCCACGATGTCGAGGTCGCCCACCGTCTCGCGCCGGCGGCGGAAGCTGCCGGCGACCTGCGCGTGCAGCACGCCCGGCGTCTGGGCAATGTGGGCCAGCAGCGGCAGCGCGAGCTGTTCCGCGACGGCGAGCTTGGTGCGCGGCGCCGCGGCCGCGCCCTCGGCGATGGCGCGCAGCACGCGCGTCTCGGTCCCGGGGCCGATGCCGGGCACCTCGCGCAACCTGCCCGCCTTCGCCGCGGCCTCCAGTTTGGCGATGCTGTCGATGCCGAGCGTCTCCTGCAGCAGGTGCACCCGCTTCGGCCCCAGCCCCGGCAGGCGCAGCAGCTCCGTGATGCCTGGCGCCACCTCGCGGGCAAGCTGGTCGAGCAGCTCCAGGTGACCGCCCTTCGCGATCTCCGCGATCTTGTCGGCGAGATCGCGCCCGATACCCGGCAGGTCGTCGAGATCCTCGCCCGCCGCCAGCATGTCCGCAACGCCGCGCGGCAGCCCCTCGACCAGCCGCGCCGCGCGGCGGTAGGCACGGACACGGAACGTATTGGCGCCCTCGATGTCGAGAAGATCGGCGATCTTGTCGAGCTGCTCGGCGATTTCGGCATTGGCCACGGGCATGCAGGCGCCCTCCTGCGCGGCATCAGACTAGGCATCCGCGGCCCGGGGAAGCCATGACCTCGATCAACGCCGCTTGCCGCCGGCACGGCTTCGGTCCAGACGGTGCCTATGAGGATCCTGTTCGCCTTCGAGAACGTCCTGCCGAGTGCCGAGGCGGATGCCGAGGTGTTCACCGCCACCGCCCGCTACCTCTCGCGGCTGGTGGACGGTGCGGCGCTGCACCTGCCCTTCGACAAAGGGGCGGATCCCACGGCGATCGAGGCGTTGGCCGGGCTGGCAGTGGTGCGCGCCCGCGCGCCGCTGAACCCGGCGGCGCTGCGCCACGTCGCCTGCGGCCTCACCATCGCGCGCCGGCCGGAAGTCCGCGCGGCGGACCTGATCTACACGCGCAATCTCTGGGTCGCCTGGAACGCGCTCAGGGCGGGCCAGCGTGTCGCCTTCGACCATTACCGCCCGTGGCCGGACCAGATCCCGCCGCTGCAACCCTGGCTGCTGCGGCTGATGAGCCATCCGCACTTCCTCGTGCACATCTGCCATTCGGACTACACGCGGGGGAAATATCTCGCGCTCGGCGTGCCGGCGGAAAAGCTGGCCTGCATCCACAACGGATTCGAACCGGCACGCTTCGCCGCCCCCATCCCGGCGGCGGCGGCGAAGGCCCTGCTCGGCATCCCGCCCGGGCGCAAGACGGTCGTCTACACCGGGCGCATCAACCACAAGAAGGGCCTGCACCTCATGGTCGAGGCGGCGCGCCGCCTGTCCGACCTGCTGTTCATCCTGGTCGGCTCCTACGGCGAGGGCCCGATCGAGGCGATGGCGCGCGGCGTGCCCAATGTCCGCGTCGTGCCGTTCCAGCCAGAGGCGGCGCTCGCCCCCTATGTCTTCGCCGCCGACGTGCTGATGATCCCGCCCTCGCTGCAGCCGCTGGCGACGTTCGGCTCGACCGTGCTGCCGCTGAAGCTGTTCTTCTACCTCGCCTCCGGCCGCCCGGTCCTCGCCGGCGAGACGCCCGAGGTGCGCGAGGTGCTGCAGCACGGGCGCAACGCATGGCTCTGCCCGCCGGACCGGATCGAAGCGCTGGTGGAAGGGCTCACGCGCCTCACCACGGACGCGGACCTCGCCGCCCGCCTCGCGACGTCGGCCGGGGAAGACAGCCGCGGGCTCACCTGGGCTTCGCGCGCCGGGCGCATCGCAGCGCTGCTGGAACGCCGGCTCGCAGCCACGCCGCCGGCCCCGGTCCGCTGGGATCCCGCGCGCTCCGCCGGCTGGCGCGGGCAGTCGGCGCGCTGGCTCCTGCACCTGCTGCGCACCCGCTCCTGGGTGATGCCGCCGGAACGGTTGGTGCAGGCCCAGGCCCGCCCCCCCGCCGAGTGACGGGAGGTCAGTCGAGCCGGCGCCGCGCCAGCAGCGCGGGCACCCACGGGCGCAGCCGCGTCACGTCCAGCAGCGTCTCGCCGGCGAAGGGGCGGCGCGCGGCACCCGGCGCCTGGGCGTAGAACGTCTCCTCCGCCGGCCAGCGATGGAAGGGCGACCAGGTCCGCGCGCCGTGGCGCCGGTAATGCCCGGCGAGGCGGCGTGCCAGCGCCACGTCCGGCGCCATCGCGCGGCGCGCGCTCCACCCCGTCTGCGCCGTGAGCCTGCGCGCGAGGTTCCAGCTGCGCGGCCCGACATAGTTGGAAAACCACAGCGCGAAGCCGAGTTCCACCTGCAGCGCAGCGACGGCGCGGTGCACCTGCAGGTGCTCCGTGTGGCCATACTCGCCCCAGGGATTGTGCGTGTAGATGTCGCGGCAGCCGGCGAGCGCCGGGCGCAGCCGTTCCACCAGGAGCGGGAAATTCGCCTCGTAGCGCGCCGCGGCCGCTTCGTCGGTGATGGCGATGCCCGCTTGCGTGAGGCGCGGCGCCGCCCAGTCCGCCATGAACCTTGCGCCGCTCTCCGGGATGTCCAGCGGCACGATGCCGGCGAGCGGCAGTGCCGCGAGGGCGCGGCGGCGCGCGGCGGAGATGTCCGGCCGCCAGAACGAATCGCCATAGCAGAACACCACCCGCCCGGCCGCGCCGAGCATGCCGCTCAGCCACAGCATCTCGTCGTCGGGATGCGCAACCACCACCGCGACGTCCACGGCGTCCGCCGGGTCAGGCGCGGCCGGCGAGAAGTCCATCGTACATCTCCTCCAGCGCCGCGGTCTGGCGGCCCAGGTCGAAACGCAGCTCCGCATGCGCCCGCGCCGCCGCCGCCATGCGCGCGCGCAGGTTGCGGTCGTCGAGCAGCGCCGCGAGGCGTTCCGCGAGCGAAGCGGGATCGCGCTCGGGGACGAGGAAGCCGGTCTCCCCGTCCACGATCCCCTCCGGGATGCCGCCGACCCGCGAGCCGATCGCGGGCACGCCGCTCGCGGCCGCCTCCAGCAGCACCATGCCGAGCCCCTCCTCGCGGCCGGTGCGGGTGCGCACGCTCGGCAGCACCAGCACCGCCGCCTTGCGCATCAGCGCCAGCACCCGCGCGTGCGGCAGTGCGCCGAGGAAGCGTACCCGCTCCCCGACCCCAAGGCGGGCGGCGAGCACCTCGAGCCGGTGGCGCAACGGCCCGTCCCCCGCGACCAGCAGCGTCGCGCGCGCATGCCGCGCCGGCAGCAATGCCACCGCGCGCAGCAGGAACTCCGTGCCCTTCACCTCGACCAGGCGCGCGACGTGCAGGATTGCCGGCGTCTCCTCCGCCATCGCGCGCGGGCGGATCGCGGCGCAGTCCACGCCGATGTAGTGCAGTCGCGTGCGCGCCGGCGGAAAGCCGAGGCCCAGCAGCCGCTCGCGGATGAAGCCGGAGGCGCAGAGGAACAGATCGCCGCGCTCGGCGAGGCGGCGGCGGAACAGCGGGTAGTTGGCCCAGGCCGGCGAGGTGAGCAGCGCCGCGGTGGAAAGCGTGGCGTCGAAGCCGTGGAACGTGGTGACCAGCGGCACGCCGAGCCGCCGTGCGAGTTCCATGGCGTAGACGCCCTCGATGCCGAAATGAGCGTGGATCAGCGCCGGGCGGCGTTCGCCCAGGAGGCGCAGGAACGGGCGCGGGTCGCGCGAGAGCATCTGCCAGGCGACGGCGGGAAGGGTGCGCGCGGTGAGCCGGTCCGCGATCGCCAGGGACTGCGCGCCCTCCGGCCCGGCGCCGTGGCGCAGCCGCCCGAGATAGAGCGGCCGGTAGCGGCGGAGCTGCTGCGCCTGGCCGGCGATGAAGGGCTCGGAGACGCGGAACAGGTTGTGGCGGAAGATCGCGATGTCGCGCAGAAGCTGCTCCCGTTGGCTGGCGGCGCGCCCGCCATGGCGCGCGAGGCTAGGCGCGAGGCCAGGGCCGGGCAAGGCAGGGCCGCGCCGGGTGCGCTTGCCCCGGCGGCCGAGGCGGCGATAGA
>DAHUXX010000071.1 GCA_027306955.1 Acetobacteraceae bacterium
GAAGGGAGGCTAGGGGCGGCCCGGCGTCCCCGGTCTATATTCCGAAAACGCAACGGTTGGCGTGCTACTGCCTCAGGGTCGTGTGGGCGACGCGGCCCCGGAACCGGTAGGTACCGTACAGCGTGCCGTCCGGCTTCATGACGTAGGTGGCGACGGCGCCGTTGGTCAGGAACACGACCAGCTTGTCGCCGTAGAAACGGGCGGTGCTGCGTTCAAAGCCCGGGATGTCGATGTTCCACGAGGGGGCGAGGCCCCATTCGTAGATGACGCTCGCGGTCGTCGGGGTCACGCTGTTGACGACGAGCGTGGTGGGGAACGTGCCGTCCCAGCTTCCGTTCCATTGGCCCGCGAGGTGGGGGAACGCCCTGGGCCCGGTGGTGGTGGGCCCGGTGGTGGTTGGGGGTGCGGCGCCGGCCGGGGTGCAGCCGGCCAGGGCCGCGACAAGGGCGATGGCTCTCCGGTTCATTGGCGTATCCCTCGGTTGCGTCCGAGGCTTGTCCATTCCCGGACGGTTTGCAAGCGCGGCCGGAACGAAGCGCGGCTCCGGCTCAGGCGGCGGCGCCGCGGATGCGCTCGATGAGGGCCAGCGGGTCCGCGGGCACGGTGTCGGCGCGCCAAGCGACGTGCTGGTCCGGGCGCGAAAGGACGAGTTTGCGCTTGTACAGCGTGCGGGCCCCGGGCGTGTCGACGTCCAGCACCGCGAGAGGGATTGCGCGCTGCCTTGCCGCGGCGAGGAGCGGTGCGACGTCGAGCGCGGGGTCAAGGCGCAGCAGCGTGTAGTCCGGGCCGAGCGTGTCGTAGAGCGAGCGCCCGTCGCCGAGCCAGGTGTGCGGCGTGCGGCAGCCGGGCACGGTGGAGGGGGTGAAGTCGTACATGGTGTAGGGCGGGGCGGCTTCGCCGTCGTAGGCGATGATCGGCGAGACGTCGTAGAAATAGCCGAAATTGAGGCCGCCGCAGCAATACTGGTTGACGTTGAGGTCGTAGAGGGCGCGGCCGATGCGCGCGCGCGCCGCCTCGCCTTCCGGGCCCGGCGCCTCGATGTTGTCCGGCACCGCCTCGCGCTGGCGGCTGAGGGCGATCGCGTGATTCATGGCGAAGCGCGAGACCTGCTCGGTGATCGGCTGGCGCTCGGCCTCGTAGGCGTCGAGGATGGCGGGGGTGCCCCAGCCTTTCAGCGCGGCGGCGAGGAGCCATGAGAGGTTCATGGCGTCGGCGATGCCGGCGTTCATGCCGTAGCCGGCCATCGGCACCCAGATATGCGCGGCGTCGCCGCAGAGGAAGACGCGCCGGTCGCGGAAGCGCTCGGCGACCAGGCGGCGGCCGATCCAGTCCTCCTTGCTGATGATGTCGTAGGCGAAATCATCGCCGACGCCGAGGATCCGGCGGATGCAGCCGTCACGGTCCACGGCTTCGAAATCCTCCTCGCCGGGCTTGAGATAATTGTGGATGAGCCAGGTTTCGCGGCCGTCGATCGCGTACATGTTGCCGCTGCGGCGGGGGTTGATCGAGAAGGTGCCCCAGGCGGGCTTTTCGCGCATCAGGCCGAGCAGGGAGGGCGCGCGGATGAAGGTGGACTGGACGCGCTGCACCACGGGATCGCCGGTGAGCCGCGCGCCGATGCCGCGGCGGATTTCCGACCGGCCGCCGTCGCAGCCGATGAGGTAGTCGCAGGCGACCTCCTGCGTGTTGCCGCTGTCGAGGTCGCGCAAGGTGGCGACGACGCCGTGGTCCGATTGGACGAAGCCTTCAGCCACGGTGCGGTTGCGGATGGAGAGGCCGGGCATGGCCTCGGCGTGGCGGAACAGGACGGGCTCGAGGTAGATCTGGTTGATGCGGTGCGGCGGCTCGGGCGTCGGCCACCACCCGTCGGGGCCGTCCTTCTTCGTGTAGCGGTCGGCGCGGCAGGGGATCGGGATGCGCGACAGCTCGATGCCGGTGGCGGTGGTGCGGTAGGCGACGTCGTTGGGGTAGTCGGCGGGCAGGCCGCAATCGCGCAGTGCCGCGGCGACGCCGAGGCGGCGGAAGATCTCCATCGAGCGGGCGGAGACGTGGTTGCATTTGACCGGCGGCGGCTCGCCGCGGTGGCGCAGCTCCGCGACGGTGACGGCGATGCCGCGCCAGGCGAGGTCCATCGCGAGCGTCAGCCCCACGGGACCGGCGCCGACGACGAGCACCTGGGTTTCGATACGCTTCGTCATCGACGGCGCGCCTCTGGTCCAGGCGGGTGCCGCGCTAGGCTTCCTGGCCGATCGGGTTTCTCAGCGTGCCGACGCCGGTGATCTCGACCTCGACCGTGTCGCCGGGCTTCATCCAGAGCGGCGGCTTGTGATAGGCGCCGACGCCGCCGGTGGTGCCGGTGATGATGACGTCGCCGGGTTCGAGGAAGGTGAAGGCGGAGCAGTAGGCGACCAGGCGGGCGACGCCGAAGACGAGGTCGTCGATCGTGGCGCGTTGCACCTCGCGGCCGTTGAGGCGGGTGACCAGGCTCGATTTGGTGATGTCGCCGGCTTCGTCGGGCGTGACGAGCCAGGGGCCGAAGCCGCCGGTCGCGGGGAAGTTCTTGCCGGGCGTGAACTGGGTGGAATGGCGCTGCCATTCGCGCACGGAGCCGTCGTTGTAGCAGGCGTAGCCGGCGACGGCGGACATCGCGTCGGCCTCGGCGACGTGGCGGCAGTGCCTGCCGATGACGAAGGCGAGTTCGCCCTCGTAGTCGAAGGTTTCCGAGATCCTGGGGCGGAGCATCGGGTGCAGGTGACCGACCTGGGTGTTTTCCCAGCGGGTGAAGATGGTCGGCATCTTGGGCGGCTCGCGGCCGCCCTCGAGGATGTGGGAGAGGTAGTTGAGGCCGACGCAGATGATCTTTTCCGGGTCCGGAATGGGCGGCAGGTAGGCAAGCTTCGCGAGGTCGAGCCGCGGGGCGCTGGCGGGGGCCGTGATGGGCTTGCCGGCGGCAAGCGCCGCGCGCAGCGTGGGGGCGGTGGAGGTGAGGTCGGCGAGCTTGTCGCCCTCGACGATGCCCCAGCCGGCGCGGCCCGAGGCATCGCGGAAGCTCATGAGTTTCATCGTGGCGTTTCCTTCTTGTTGGCGATCAATCGTTCGAGCAGGCGGTGCCAGGTGGCGAGGACCGCGCCCTGCGTGAAGTCGTTTTCGTAGCGCCGGCGGCCAGCCTCCGCCAGACGCGCGGCGAAGGCGGGGTCGGCGAGGACCCGGCAGATGGCTGCAGCGAGGGCCGCGTCATCCTCCAGCGGGGTCACGATGCCGGTCTCGTCCTGGGCGATGAGTTCGGTGGGGCCGAGGGCGGCCTGCGCCACGACGGGGCGGCGGGCGGACCAGGCTTCCAGCACCATGTTGCCGAGCGGCTCGCCGCGGGAGGAGCAGAGGAAGATGTCGGCGGCCGCGAGCAAAGCCCCGGCGTCGCGGCGCCAGCCCAAAAAGTGGGTACGGCCGGCGACGCCGAGTTCCGTGGCGAGGGCTTTCAGCGCCGTCTCCTCGGGGCCGCTGCCGGCGATGGCGAGGTGGGCGCCGGGGACGCGGGCAAGGGCTTTGAGCGCGATGTCAAAACCCTTGTCGCGGTGCAGGCGGCCGAGGCCGAGCAGCATCGGGGCGCCCGCGGGGATGCCGAGCGACGCGCGGTCGGCGGGGGCGGCGCCGGCGAAGTCGGTGACGAAATTGGGCAGGTAATGGGTGCGGTTTTCCGCGATGCCCTTGGAACGCAGCCAGGCGACGATGCCGTGCGTGTTGCCGACCAGATGGTCGCAGGCGCGGAAATATTTCGGGTCGTAGTAGCCGCCGAGGCGACCGACCAGCACCCAGGGGCCGCGCGGGGCGTGCATCGAGGCGCGGCTCATCCAGGTCATGGCGATGCCGGGCCTGAACGCGCGCAGGGCGCGGGCGATGCGCGGGCGGGTGAGCAGATCGACGGGCCCGCCGAACCGGAGCTGGACCGGTTCCAGCCCGGCTTCGCGCAGGCGCGCGGCGCGGGCGGCGTCGGTGCGGATGATCGGCAGCACGGTCTCGCCGGAGCGTGCCTGGGCGATGGTCATGCGCTCGTAGAAGAGCTCCGCGCCGCCGTCGTGGGCGCCGGCCATGATGTGGGCGATGCGCATCAGGCTTGCTCCAGCAGCCGGGTCGCGGCTTCCAGCGCCTGGGCGACGGAGAGACCCGCCATGGTGCGGTCGGGCGAGACGGCGGCGGCGGCGCGGTTTCCGGCGGGGGCGTATTCGTCCGCGGGGGTGGGGCCGAACAGGCCGAGCGTCGGCGC
>DAHUXX010000072.1 GCA_027306955.1 Acetobacteraceae bacterium
CATGCCGATCGCGCGCGCGGCATAGGCGGCACCGCCGGTGTGGATACCGGCATGGATGCCGCGCTTGCCGCATTCCTTGATGATCTTGTCGTAGATCTTGAGGATCTCCGGCTCCTCGCGGTCGAGCTTGGGCACGAGCCCGTAGGAGAAGCCGAGGTCGGATGGACCCATATAGACGCCAGCAATCCCCTCGACATCGAGGATCGCCTCGAGGTTCTTCACCGCGGTGCGGGTCTCGATCATCGGAATGCACAGCGTCTCGCCATTGGCGATCTTCTGGTAGTTGGTCGCCTCGCCGTACATCGCGGCACGAATCGGGCCGTTGCTACGCGTGCCCATCGGCGGATACTTGCAGGCGGAGACGAAAGCCTCGGCCTCCTTCTTGGTGTTCACCATCGGGCAGATCACGCCATAGGCACCGCCGTCCAGCACCTTGCCGATGATGCCGGGCTCGTTCCATGGCACGCGCACCATGGGCGTCACAGGGTGCGGCTGCATCGCCTGGAAGCAGGCCACCATGGAGAGGTAGTCCTGCACGCCATGCTGGAGGTCCACGGTGACCGAATCGAAGCCGCACTGCGCCATCACCTCCGCCGAGAACCCGGACGGAATGGCGAGCCACCCGTTGACGACCGCCTTACCTTCCGCCCAGCGTTTCTTGACGTTGTTGGCCATGGTGCGTTTCTCCCAAGCATAAAATGAGAGCTTCACGCTAGGCTGCGCGCGGGGCCGGGTCAAACCGCGCAGGCCCGCTCGCGCGGCCTGTCAGACGGCGAAAAATCCCACGGTCTCGCCCTCGAGAACGGCGGCCGTGAGCGACCCGCCATAGACCGCCCCGGTGTCGACGCCGATGCGGTTGACACGGATCACCGGCGCCTGGCCCGGCGTGTGCCCGTGCACGACCACGGCGCCAAGTTCGGCCTCCGAGGCGAGGAAGGGCTGGCGGATCGAGAGCAGATCGGCGGGCACCTGCGCCTCCGGCGCGATGCCGGGCCGGATGCCGGCATGGGCAAAGAGATAGCCGCCCTCGCGATGCACGAGCGCGAGCCCACGCAGAAAGCCGAGCGCCGCCTGCGGCATGCGCGCGCCCCATGCCGCAGGCGGCGTCGCGGGATCGATACCCAGGCTCGCGAGCGTCGTACCGCCGCCGTTGTACAGGAAATCCGTTGCCGCCGGCGCGTCACCCGCGAGCGCGTCGAGGAAGGTGCGCTCGTGATTGCCCATCAGGTTGACCACGCGGGCCTTTCCGATCCGCCTGAGGCTGGCGAGCCGCCCCAGCACCAGGGCGGAATCCGGTCCGCGATCGATGTAGTCGCCGAGATGCACCACCGTCGCCGCGGCGACCGGCCGCGCGCGCAGATCCGCCGCGATCAGCGCGTGCAGCGCGCCGAGCCGCTCGTCGAGCCCATGGACGTCGCCGATCGCATAGACCCGCCGCCCGCCTGGCAATCGCCCCGGCGCCGGATGCAGCGGAAACCCCTCGCCAGGTGCCTGCCCGCCGGGGGACTCGAACCCCCACGCCAAAGGGCCGCGGATTTTAAGTCCGCTGCGTCTGCCATTCCGCCAGGCGGGCCCAGCCCTGGACATAGCGCGCCACTTATCCCTTGGCCGCGACCTCGCACGCAATATCAAGTGCCATGCGGATCAGTTTCTGGCTTGCCTCCGGTGTGCGGAAAGCGGAGTGGGCTGAGAGCGTGACGTTGGGCAGCGTGGTCAGCACGTGGCCCGGCGGCAGCGGCTCCTCGAGGACGACGTCGAGCGCCGCGTGCGCGAGCCGTCCCTCCCGCAGCGCCGCGACCATCGCCGCCTCGTCGACGAGCGCCGCCCGCGCCGTGTTCACGAGGATCGCCTCGCGCCGCAGCTTCGCGAGTCGTGCCGCGTCGAGAAAGCCGCGGGTCTCGTCGTTCAGCAGCAGATGGAGCGACAACACCCGGCTCTCAGCAAGCAACGTGTCGAGATCGACGAAGTCCACGCCCTCGGCGTTGCGTTTCGTGCGGTTCCAGGCCAGCACCTTCATGCCAATGCCGCGCGCGAGCCGCGCCATCTCGGCGCCGATGCCGCCGTAGCCCAGCAGGCCGAGCGTCTTGCCGGTGAGCTGCGGCCCCGCGGTGCGCGGCCAGCCTCCGACGCGCACGCCGCGGTCCATTGTCGCGATCCCGCGCGCCGCGGCGAACATGAGCGCAAAGGCATGCTCGGCGACCGCGGTGTCGCCATAGCCGCGGATGATGTGAACCATCTGCCCCTGGGCCGCCAGCTCCTCAGGGTTCATGTAACTGCGCGCGCCGGTGCCGAGAAAGATGATGTGCCTGAGCCCCGGCGTCTTGGCCATTTCCGCGGTCGGCATGCGGCTGTGATCGTCGAGCACGAAATCGTAGCCGGCGAGCAGCGCGGGCAGTTCCGCTGGCGTCACGTTCTCGGCGCGGTGGACATGCACCGGCGGGTCGGTGGGCCGGACCACGGCCTTGAACACCTCCGAAAGCTCCGGACCCGCGTCGATGAAAATGCCCTTCATGCCTGCCCCTCGTTGCGTCGCGAGGCAGACTGAATGAGCGCCTCCCGCCTCGCAAGCTCGGCACGGACGAAGTGCACCAGGCCGCCGGCATCGAGGATGGCGCGCATCGCCGGCGGCACCGGTGCGGCATTGAACACGCGGTTGCCGACGGCGACGGTCTGCGTAACGGGACCGACCGCAATCATTTCGCGCACGCCGATCGCCGTGACGGCCTCGGGACAGACCAACACCGCCGAACCCGGATCGGCGAGATGCCGCGCACCGATAATTTTTTCACCACTGCCTTGCCTGAGGAGGAACCGTTCCATGCCGACCCCGCAGGAGCAAGCCACGGCGCTTGATCATGCAATCATTTGGTTGCATATTTGCCCCATGCAGGACGAAGGCGCCGACGACGATGTCTTCCGCGCGCTGGCCGACCCCGCACGGCGCCAGCTTCTGGACCGACTGCACGCGCAGGACGGGCAGACGCTCGGCGCACTCTGCGCGGGGCTCGCGATGACCCGCCAGGCCGTGAGCAAACATCTCGCGATCCTGGAGGCGGCGAACCTCGTGGCGACCCTCAGGGACGGGCGCCGCAAGCTGCATTTCCTGAACCCGATGCCGATCCAGTCAATCGCGGATCGTTGGATCGGCAAGTACCGGCGGGGAGCCGTCAGGGCGCTCGCCGAGCTCAAGCGCAACGTCGAGGGAGAACAGCGATGAACGGAGATCGTTTCGTCTATGTCACGTACATCCGCAGCTCCGCGGAGCAGCTGTGGACGGCGCTCACCGACCCCGACTTCACCGCCCGCTACTGGTTCGGCGTGCGGCTCGAAAGCACGTGGAAGGAAGGGGCCGGCTGGAAGATGGCCTACCAGGACGGGAGGGTGACGGATCTCGGCGAGGTGCTGGAGGTCGAGAAGCCGCGCCGCCTGGTGCTGTCCTGGCGACACCAGTGGCGGGAGGACCTGAAGGCGGAGGGCGAGGTCCGCGCCACCTTCACGCTGGAGCCTGCGGGGGAAATGGTGAAGCTGACGGTGGTGCATGAAAGCCCGCGTGCACCCTCGAAGGTCATCGAAGCGGTGTCCGGCGGCTGGCCGCAGATTCTGTCGAGCCTGAAGAGCCTGCTTGAAACCGGCACCGCGCTGCCACGCCCGCAACCCGCGCCGGCCAGCGCCGCCTGATCCCAATCCGGCGCGCCATCTGGCGGCGGCACGAGGCTCGGCGCTAACCCATCACCGTGCCTCGCCCGCAGCCCCTGGCCCGCCCCACGCAACGATCGGCCGCGCGTGCCGCCCGCCGCGGGAAGACGCGTCGGGCGCCGCGCCGCCCCCGCGCGCGCTCGTCGCTCGCATGGCGGTTGTTCAAATGGGTGATCTACGCCGCGGTCTGGGGCAGCGTCGCCGGCGGGCTGGTGCTGCTGTCGCTGGCCTGGGACCTGCCACCGCCCTCGACCGCACTGCGCGCCGTCCGCCGCCCCAGCCTGACGCTGGTTGACGACCGCGGCACCACGTTCGCGACCTTCGGCGACCTGGTCGGCACGCCGATGCGCCTGTCGCAACTGCCGGCCTACGTCCCGCAGGCGGTGGTCGCGGTCGAGGACCGCCGCTACTGGGAACACGGCGCGATCGACCCGATCGGCATCCTGCGCGCCATGGCGGTGGACCTCTGGCACATGCGCATCGTTCAAGGCGGCTCGACCATCGCACAGCAGGTGGCCAAGAACCTGTTCCTCAGCAACGCCCGCACCTGGCGGCGCAAGGCCCAGGAACTGCTGCTCACCTTCTGGCTGGAGCGGCATTTCACCCGCCGCGAGATCCTCGAGATCTGGCTCAACCGCGTCTATTACGGCGCCGGTGCCTGGGGCATCGATGCCGCCGCGCATGCCTATTTCGGCGTCTCCGCACGCCATCTGTCGCTGTGGCAGGCGGCGGTGCTGGCCGGGCTGCCGCGCGCGCCCTCGTATTTCTCGCCCAAGACCAATCCCCGCGCGGCGGCGGAGCGGGCGCGCGTGGTACTCGCGGCGATGGTGCGCTCTCACGACATCACGCCGGCCCAGGCGCGCCGGGCGGCGCTCTCCATCGTGTTCCCGCCCCCCACCGATAGCGCCGGCTGGTTCGCCGACTGGGCGGTCGAGCAGGCGCGCCGGGCACTGCCGCAGGGCACCGACGCCACTGCCCTGACGACACTGGACGCGCCGTTGCAGCACGTCGTGGACCACGCGGTCGCCGCCTATTTTGCCGGCCCCGCCCGCGCCGCGCACGCCGCGGAGGTTGCCGTGGTGGTGATGGACGCGGCGACCGGCGCCGTCC
>DAHUXX010000073.1 GCA_027306955.1 Acetobacteraceae bacterium
CCGCGAATTTCGCGCCCTCGGCTGCGAGGCGGATATCGCACATGGTCGCGAGGTCGCAGCCGGCGCCGATCGCAGGGCCATTCACCGCGGCGATGGCGGGGATCTCGAGCCCCGCCATGGCGAGCGCCATGCGCTGGATGCCGGCGCGGTACTTGTTCTGCACCGTATAGACGTCGCCCGCGAAGGAGCCGGTTTCGCGGTCGCGCATATGCTTGACGTTGCCGCCCGCGGAAAAGGCTGAGCCGGCGCCGGTCAGGATCAGCACGCTCGCGGTCTCGTGCGCGTTGAGCCAGGCGCAGACGGCCGCGATTTCCTCGGCGAGGTGCGTCCCGGTCAGCTCGTTGCGCACGTCGTGGCGGTCGAGCGTGAGGGTGGCGACCCGCCCGTCGAGCTCAAGCCTCGAGTCCCGCAGGGCAGGCAGGTTCATGCCGCATCCCGTCGCACGCTCTCCAGTGCCGCGTCCACCGCGGCGCCGAGGCGCTCGACAATGGCCGCGATGTGCTGGGGCTCGGCGATATAGGGGGGCGCGATCACCACGTGGTCGCCACGCTTGCCGTCGATGGTGCCGTTCATCGGGTAGACGGAAAGCCCTGCGTCCAGCGCCGCTTCGCGGACCCGGTCGTAGAGGCGGAACCTGGGGTCGAAGGCCTCCTTGGTTGCGCGGTCCTGCACCAACTCGACGGCCTGGAACAGGCCGCGGCCGCGGAGGTCGCCCACATGCGCGTGGTTGCCAAAGCGTTCCTGCAGGCCCTCGGCGAGCAACTTGCCCATGGCGCGGACGTTGGCGAGCAGGTTGTCCTCGGCGATCACTTTCTGCACCGCGAGCGCCGCGGCGCAGGCCACCGGGTGCGCCTGGTAGGTGTGGCCGTGCATGAACGCGCCGGTGCCGGCCGCGAGGGCCGCGATGACGCGCCTGTGGATCAGGATGCCGCCGATGGGCTGGTAGCCGCCGCCGAGGCCCTTGGCGATCACCTGGATGTCGGGGCTTACGCCTTCCTGTTCCCAGGCATGGGTGGTGCCGGTGCGGCCCATGCCGCACATCACCTCGTCGAGGATCAGCAGCGCGCCATGGCGGTCGCACACCGCGCGCATCGCCGGGAAATAGCCAGGCAGGGCGGTCACGCAGCCGGTCGTGGCGCCGACCACCGGCTCGGCGATGAAGGCGATCACGTTCTGAGGCCCGAGGCGCTGGAACTCCGCCTCCAGCTCCGCCGCGAGCCGCGCGACATAGGCCTCGTCCGATTCGCCCGGCTGCTGGTGGCGATAGGCGAAGCAGGGCGAGACATGGCTGAACGCGTCGGCGAGGATTGGGCCGTAGGGGGCGCGACGCATGGCGTTGCCGCCGGCGGCCAGCGCGCCGAGCGTGTTGCCGTGGTAGCTGGCGCGCCGGGCGATGAAGCGGGTGCGCTGGGGCTGGCCGATCTCTAGGAAATACTGGCGCGCGAGCTTCAGCGCCGCCTCCGTCCCCTCGGAGCCGGAGGAGATGAAATAGGCATGCGACAGGCCGCCGGGCTCGTGGCCGACCAGGCGCTCGGCCAGTTCCTCAGCCGCGTCGTTGGTGAAGCTCGTGGTATGGGCATAGGCAATGGTGCCGAGCTGGGCCTCAATCGCGGCGTTCACGCGGCCGTTGTTGTGCCCGAGGCAGGAGACTGCGGCACCGCCCGAGCCGTCGAGGATCGTGGCGCCGCTGGCAGTCTTCATATACATGCCATCGCCGCTTGCGACGCGCACCGGTTCGGCATGCAGGCTGCGGTGCAACAGACGGCTCATGACGTGTGTTTTCTCCTGGTTGGCGCCGGAGTGGTTACCGGTGAATTGCTGGGGCGGTTTCCCGGCAAGCTTTCCGCTTCGTGTCGTTCTTGACACCCTTGGGGGTCGAGGGTAGCAACCCGCCCGTTTCCGGCAAGGGGGACCTGTCCAAGGGACTCATGCCGGGGAGATGTCCCATGACGGATGCACCCGACGAGAGCGCCGATTTCGATCGGCGGCTGGCAGAGGCGCGGCAACGGCAGGGGTTGGAGAAGCCCGCGGCGCCGGACCCGAAGGCGAACCCATCGCTGCTCGGGATTGGTCTGCGGGTGGGCGTCGAGATGGCGGCGGCCATGGTCGTGGGCGCGTTCCTCGGCTATTGGCTGGACCGGGTGCTGCACACGAAGCCGTTTCTGCTGATCGTGTTCCTGCTCCTCGGTGGTGCCGCTGGCGTGCGCAACGTGTGGCGGGTGGTCGGACCGAAGCGGCCCGGCCGCGGTACGGATGGGGCGTGAGTGATCGCGCAACGGTGAGGTAGGGCGTGGCGACGACGATCGATGTGATGGGGCAGTTCAAGCTCGCCACGGCTCTCGGGCCGGTGGGGGCGTCGGTGAACTTCACCAACTCCAACCTCACGATGGTCGTGGTCTGCGTGCTGATCCTCGCCCTGATGCATCTCGGCATGGCGCCGCGCGCGGTCATTCCCGGCCGGCTGCAGGCTGCCGCGGAGATGCTCTACGGCTTCGTGCACGGAATGTGCATCGACCAGATCGGGGAGGAGGGGAAGGCTTTCTTCCCCTTCATCTTTACGCTGTTCAGCTTCATCCTGTTCGGCAATTTGTTCGGGCTGATCCCGTACCAGTTCACGATCACCAGCCACCTGGCCATCACCGGGGCGCTTGCGCTGTTCGTGGTGGGGCTCGCGACCGTCGTGGGCCTGCGCATCCACGGGATGCACTTTTTTTCCTACTTCCTGCCCAAGGGGCTGCCGATCATCCTGGCGCCGCTGATCGTGGAGGTGGAGGTGATCTCTTACCTCTCGCGGCCGGTTTCCCTCTCGTTCCGACTTTTTGCCAACATGATGGCCGGCCACGTGGTCTTCGAGGTGTTCGCCAGCTTCATGGTGGTGATGGCTGCGTCCCTCGGCATCCTCGGTTATGTGATGGCCGTCGCTCCCTTCGCGCTCGACGTCGCGATGACCGGCTTCGAACTGCTGGTGGCCGCGCTGCAGGCCTATGTCTTCGCCGTGCTCGCCTGCATGTACCTGCACGACGCCGTGCACCTGCACTGACGCAGGAACCACACCGCTTATTCCCGAACCCGTAAAAGGAAGGACAGACTCCCATGGATCTTGCTGCCGCGAAGGCTATCGGCGCTGGGCTTGCCGTCATCGGCGTCGCGGGTGCCGGCGTGGGCATCGGCAACATCTTCGCCGCCCTCGTGAACTCCATCGCCCGCAACCCCTCGGCCCGCGACAACGTGTTCGGCATCGGCATCCTGGGCTTCGCGCTGACCGAGGCGATCGCGATCTACGCGCTCGTCATCGCGTTCATCATTCTCTACGCGATCTGACGCCGATGCGGCGGCTGCTTCCTGCCGCGACGCTGCCGCTCGCCGTCTCGGCCCTGGGCGTCACACCCGCCCGGGCCGCGGTCGGCCTGCCGCAGATCGACTTCGCCAATCCGCTGACGACCAGCCAGGTCGTCTGGGGCGCGCTGATCTTCGCGGTGCTCTACGTACTGCTCTCGCGCGGCGCGCTGCCCAAGGTGGCGAGCGTGCTGGAGGAGCGGACGCGCACGATCGGCGCCGATCTCGATGCCGCGAAGGCGGCGAAGCAGCAGGCTGATACTCACGCGACCGAGGTGATCCGCGCGACGCGGGAGGCGCAGGCCACCGCCGCCGCCGAGGTCGCGCAGGCCACCGCCGCCGCCAAGGCCGCCGCCGAGGCGGAGGCGGCGCGTGCCACCGCGGCGCTCGACGCCCAGCTCGCGGCCGCGGAGGCGCGCATCCACGCGGCGCGAGCCGCCGCCATGGGCGCGCTGCGCGAGGTTGCGACGGATGTCACGTCGGCGCTGGCCGGCCGCCTGATCGGCCACGCGCCGGAGGCCGCCGCCGTCAATGCCGCGGTCGGCGCCGCGCTCGCTTCGCGGAAAGCCTGAGGAGACTGGGGGATGGAGTTCTTCGCTGAAGGCCGCAACTGGGTCAGCATCGCGATCGTCCTCTTCTTCGTGCTGTTTGGCCGCAAGCTCTGGGCTGCCCTTGCCGGTATGCTCGACGGCCATGCCGAGGCGGTGCGCGTCGAACTCGCCGAGGCGCAGCGCCTGCGCCGCGAGGCCGAGGCCATGCTGGCGGACGCCACCCAGCGGCGCGAACGCGCGCTTGCCGAGGCCAAGCGTATGCTGGAAGTGGCGAAGGACGAGGCCGCCCGCGTCACGGCCGAGGCCGTCGCCGAGGCCGCCCGCGCCGCTGAGCGCCGCGAGCGCATGGCCACCGACCGTATCGCCGCCGCTGAGAAGGCCGCTATCGCGGAGGTCCGATTCGCCGCCGCGGAGATCGCCGCTGTCGCGTCCGAACAGGTCATCCGGACCACGCTGTCGGGGGCGGAGTCTGACACGCTGGTGGATCACGCGATCGCGCAGTTGCCGGCGGCGCTGCGGGCGGCTTAAAGTGGCGGCTTAAAGTAAGGTAAGGCCGGGCCCCGTCCGGACTTGCAAAAGGCCGTTTTGCCCGTTGAAACCAATGACTTAGCGGTGCGCCCATGGCTGGGCGCGTTAGTCTGGCACGATGCGGTGGGCCTTCACGAGGCCGCGTGCCGGGCGCAGAATGAACCATGGCCACT
>DAHUXX010000089.1 GCA_027306955.1 Acetobacteraceae bacterium
AAGCCCTTGGCTTCCAGCCAGCCGAGCAGGTGCGTGTCCGCGGGGTAGTGGCGCAGGCCGGATCCGCGCGCGTCGTTGAAGGTGAGGAAGCCGGGCCGCATGGTGAGCATCGGGCGCAGGCGCGAGGAGAAGGCGATGCCGCTGTTGTCGGCATGGCGGTTGTAGGTGGAGCGTCCGTAGAGCGGGTAGTCGTCGGGGTTGTGGGGGTAGGCGTTCCAGGCGCGCACGCGGGCGCGGAACGCTTCGTCCACGTTGCCGCGCGCGTGGTTGGCGTAGGCCTGGTAGGTGAAGGTGGGGGCGAGGAAGGCGATCGGCGCACGCGGCCCGTCGCGGGCGGGCAGGACGTAGAAGGGCAGCCAGTCCTCGCCGTCGGCACAGGTGAGATGCAGCGCGTAGGCGCCGCTCCCCAGGTCCGCGGGTATTTCGAGATCGAAGTCGGGCTCCCATCGGCAATCGTCGATGTCGTCGTCGTGGAAATGGATGGCGGCGTAGTCCGCGGGCGCATGGCGCCAGCAGGTTTCCCGGCCGCTCCAGCGCGCGCCGACGACGCCACGCATGGGCAGGTTCACGACGTGGCCGTGGCAGGCGGAGGGGCCGGTGTCGACCACGCGCGTGCCGCCGATGTCCTGGGAGAAGTCCCAGGCGGCGAGCGGCTCGGAACCATGTGGCAGCTGCGCGGGAGCGGGCCAGTCGCGCACCGCGCCGCGCAGCAGCGCCGGCGCCTCCAGCTTGCCGGTGAAGTGGCGGCAGGGCGAGCCAGGACGTTCCGCCGCGAACATGACGGTGCCGGTGGGAGGGAGGCGCAGCGCGGGCGCCGCGGCGGATGCGATGTTCCGATCCTGTGGCTGATCCAGCGCGATCTGCCCGAGGTGGAGTTCGCCAGTGCGCGGGTCTGCCGCGAGCCAGAGCCGGTACCATGCGCGGCGGCGCATGCGCGCCCCGGTCGCGAGGGTGGCGGTGCCGCCTGGCCATTCCAGACGCGCGGAAGCGCCGGCCTGGCCGGCGGAGATCGTTACACGGCAGCCCTCCCCCTCCTCCGCCAGGACAGTGCGCGCCTCGGCCGGGTGCGCCATCCATACCAGCAGGTTCCAGGTGCATGCCTCGCCCGCGGCACGGCGCGGGCCCGCGGGGATGAGGCCGTAGGAGCCCGCCGCGATGGGCTGCCGCCGGCCGGTCGATGAGCGGTCGAAACGGTGTGACAGATCCTCGAATGTCATGCCTGGGCCGTGGGGATTGGGGTCGCCGCCGATCACCCGTTGCAGCCGGGCGCGGTAGAGGCCGCCGTCGCGCAGGCTGACATGCACGGAGAGCCTGCCTCCCGGGCGGCACGAGAGGCGGCCGAGATAGCCGGTGATCGGGAGTTCCTTCGCCGCTGCCCCGGTCATGCTGTTCCCATTTGTTGGCTCGCCGAGACTAACTTCGCGATCGCGCACGTCAAACGGGAGGAACGCGTATGGCAGCGATTTGAAAGTGCCGCCGTGTCACCTGCCCCAGCGCAGGGTTGCGAGGCTGCGGGCGACGCGGGCGATGAGTTGGCCCTGGGTGCGGACCTCCGCCTTGGCGGTGGCGCGCTTGAGCAGGGTGCGGGCGGTCTCGATGGAGATGCCGCGAGCGGAGGCCGCCTCGTCCAGCGACTCACCCTTGGCGAGCGATGTCGCGATCCGGGCTTCGGCTGGTGTCATGCCGAATTGCCGCGCGAGCATCTCGGTATCGAGGCGCAGGGATTGCGCCGGGTCCGACATGAAGACGGCGGTGAGCGGCTCCGCCGCCATTCCCATCGCGCCGCCGTCCCGAAGGGGCGACACCATCACCGCCACGGTTCCCTCGGCCCCCGCCATCTCCAGCCGGAGAATGCTGGTGGCCGGGCCGCCGCGGTCCCAGGCCAGCGAGGCGGCATTTGCCAGTTCCCCGCGGAGCAGCGCGTCATGACGCGGCAGCCGGGTCTCGAGACGCCCCGCGGTCACGCGCAGGGGCCAGCCGGGGCGTTGAAGCACCTCGGCGGCAGCCTTGTTCATGTGCCGAATGGTTCGGCCTTCATCGACGAGCAGGACTGCCAGCGGGAAATGGTCGAGCGTGAGCGCCAGTCCATTCGCCAGCACCTCCGCGCGCCGCATCTGGCCGTGCAGTTGCAACGCGCGGATGACGTGCGGCGTCAGGCGCTCGAAGAAGGCAACGCTTGGTTCCGGGAAGGCCCCGCCGGGAAGGCCGCGATGGACGCTGAGGGCGCCGGCGCGCTCGGGAGATTGGAACAGGACCATCGCCATACCGTGGCCGAGCCCCACGGGACGGTACCAATCCTGGAAGATTTCGCTGCGCACGACATCGGAAAAGCTCATCTCGCGGTCGTCGACATAGACCTGACCAGGCGACAGCGCGGCGAACGCCGGCAGCCTAACATCAAGGTTACCATAGTATTTTCTATAGTCGTCGAGTAATTGTTCCGTATATCCGGTGGCGGCTGTAACGGCGCAATGAGTTCTCACGGACGTTATGTCGCGGTAGAAAAAAATCGATACTTTCGCACCGACCGCTCGACAAATGGCATCAAGCGCCGGCGCCCAGAGTTTTTCATCGAGGGCGGCATCATAGATCGACGTAATGACTGAATTTTCGACGATTTTGCCGAGGGTACCGTCCTGCGCCATGATCGCCTGCGAGAAGCGTTGAATAGGAACGGGAGCCAGATATTTATTTGATACGA
>DAHUXX010000091.1 GCA_027306955.1 Acetobacteraceae bacterium
CGGGATCGAGACCGAATACGGCGGCGAGGCCTGGGCCGCCGAGGGGGTGCGGGTCGGCTACCTCTCGCAGGAACCGAAGCTGGATGCCGGCGAAACCGTGGGCGAGAATGTCGAGGCCGCGTTCGCCGACATCAAGGCCGCCCTCGACCGCTTCAACGCGATTTCCGCCGAGTTCGCCGAGCCAATGGACGACGCGCGCATGGAGGCGCTGCTGGCCGAGCAGGCCGATCTGCAAGCGAAGATCGATGCCGGCGACGGCTGGGAGCTCGACCGGCAGGTGGAGATCGCGCTCGACGCCCTGCGCTGCCCGCCGGCGGAGGCGAAGGTGGCGACCCTCTCGGGCGGCGAGCGGCGGCGCGTGGCGCTCTGCCGGCTGCTGCTGGAGAAGCCCGACCTGCTGCTGCTCGACGAGCCGACCAACCATCTCGATGCCGAAAGCGTGGCCTGGCTGGAGCACACGCTGCGCGACTACGCCGGCACCGTGATGCTGGTCACCCATGACCGCTATTTCCTCGACAACGTGACCAGCTGGATCCTGGAGATCGAGCGCGGCCGGGGCTATCCGTATGAGGGCAACTATTCCGCCTGGCTGACGCAGAAGCGCAAGCGCCTGGCGCAGGAGGAGAAGGAAGAAAGCGCCCGCCAGCGCGCGCTCGCCGCCGAGCAGGAATGGATCGCCGCCTCGCCCCGCGCGCGCCAGGCGAAAAGCCGCGCCCGCATCCAGCGCTACGAGGACATGCTGGCGGCCTCGCAGGACAAGGCCGCCGGGGTGGCGGAGATCGTGATCCCGCCCGGGCCGCGGCTCGGCAACGTGGTGATCGAGGCCGATGGGCTGCGCAAGGGCTACGGCAACGCGCTGCTGATCGACGGGCTCAGCTTCAAGCTGCCGCCGGGCGGCATCGTCGGCGTGATCGGCCCCAACGGCGCCGGCAAGACCACGCTCTTTCGCATGATCGTCGGCCAGGAGACGCCGGACGCCGGCACCTTGCGCATCGGCGAGACCGTCTCGCTGGGCTACGTGGACCAGTCGCGCGACGCGCTGGACGGCAACAAGACGGTCTGGGAGGAAATCTCCGACGGCGAGGACCAGATCATGCTGGGCAAGCGCGCGATCGCCTCGCGCGCCTATGTGGGGGCGTTCAATTTCAAGGGCGCCGACCAGCAGAAGAAAGTGGGCATCCTCTCGGGCGGGGAGCGCAACCGGGTGCATCTGGCGCGGATGCTCAAGCGCCCGCACAACGTGATCCTGCTCGACGAGCCGACCAACGACCTCGACGTGGACACGCTGCGCGCGCTGGAGGAGGCGTTGACGGAGTTCGCCGGCTGCGCGGTCATCATCTCCCATGACCGCTGGTTCCTGGACCGGCTGGCGACGCATATCCTGGCCTTCGAGGGCGACAGCCATGTGGAGTGGTTCGAGGGGAATTTCGAGGCCTATGAGGAAGACAAGCGCCGCCGCCTGGGCGCCGAGGCGACCGAGCCGCACCGCATCAAGTATCGGCCGCTGACGCGGTAGGGCCCACCGTCAATTCTGTCAGTGCGCCAGCTTCGCCACCAGCGCGGCGGCGACGGCACGAAGCTTCACTTGCTCTACCTCGGGCACGTAGCGTCCAGTGTAGAGCTTGCGAATCAGCTCACGTCGGGTGGCGGGATCGGGATCGAACGCCACCGCCATGCGCCCGGCGCTGCCCCGGATCGCACGGAACGGGATCTCCAGGCCGCCGGCAAGGCGAAGGTGGCCGGCGCCCTGCGGAAGATCGGCACCGTGCGTGACCGTGAGCGAGGCTCCGGCAACCGAAAGATCGGCAAGCCGGCATGGCAGGGTCTCGCCGCTATCCAGTATCAGCGTGCCCGCCTCGGTCGTCAGGAACCGCTCCGCACGGCGGCGGCGCGGCAGCTCCACGCAGACCGCGCCGGCGATCGCCAGGACCATGATGTTGAACACGCTCCAGAACAGATTGATCGTGAAGCCCGGCCGGCCGAACGCTCCGCCGGAGGGCGCCATGTTGATCCAGATGCCGCCGAACGTCGCCACCGCCACCGCGACCAACGGGAGCATGATCGACCACTGCACCGTCACCCGCTCGGTGGATAACCCCTTCGCCGTGACACGGAACGCTTGTCCGAATGGCCGCACCAGTCCCACCGCGATGGTGCGTACCAGCGCCACGGCCGCCACCAGCTGGGTTGCGTCGGTCATCACCGGCAGCACCCGCCGGTTGCCGACATAAGCCATGAAAATCGCCGAGGCGAGCGCCGAGGGCGCAAGCCAGATCAGCAGGTCCCGCGGGGTACCCGCGATCACCGATGTGCCGGTCCACCAGAACAGCACCGGCGCCAGCATCATCACGATCTTGAACGGAAATGCGCTCAGCCAGTAGAGCAATCCGTCGAGGATGGAGATGCGCGCGATCGGTCGCAGCTTTGCCCGGCCGAAGAACGACCACGGTGTATAGAGCTGCTGGATCGCACCCAGGCACCAGCGGGTGCGTTGGCCGACATATTCCGCCAGTCCCTCGGGGGCTAACCCTAGGCTGAGCCGCTCGTTCAGGAAGATC
>DAHUXX010000103.1 GCA_027306955.1 Acetobacteraceae bacterium
GGCGGCGCTGATGACGGCGCTCGATCTCGTCATCACCACCTGCACCTCGGTCGCCAACCTCGCCGGCGCCCTGGGCCTGCCCGCCTGGGTGCTGCTGCAAATCGCCCCTGACCACCGCTGGCTGCTCGGCGCCGACCGCTCGCCCTGGTACCCGACCCTGGGTCTGTGGCGGCAGCGCGCGCGCGGCGACTGGGCAGAGGCGGTGGATCGCGTCGCCACCGCGCTCGCGCGACGGGTCGCCGGCGCATGAGCGCGCCCTATGCCGGGCTCGCGGTGCTTTGCATGATCTGGGGCCTGTCCATCCCGGCCACCAAACTCGGCGTGATGGCTATGCCGCCGATGTTGCTGGCGACCCTGCGCTACGCGTCGGCCGCTCCCTTTTTCGCGGTCCTCGCCTGGCACGGCCCGCGGCCCTCGGCGCGCGACCTCACCCGCCTGGCCGTCCTCGGTATCCTGGGCATCGACGTCGGGCAGGTGGCGCAGGTCCTGGGCGTGGCACGCACCTCCGCCTCAGTCGCGACTGTGCTGTCCGCCACAATCCCGATCCTTGTTGCCGTGCTCGCGGCGTGGCGGCTGCGCCAGGCGCTGCGGGCGGTCCACGTCGTCGGCCTGCTCATGGCGGCGAGCGGTGTCGGGGTCATAGCCTTCGCCCATGACAGCCGCGGGGGCACGGGATTTGCTGGCGTTGCGCTGATGCTGGTCTCGGCCGTTGCCATCGCCATCTATTACGTGCTCGCCGCCGAGATGACCGGGTGCCTTCCGGCCGCCAGTATTGCGGCCTGGAGCTCCCTGTTTGGAACCATTCCCCTGGTGGTGGCGATGCCGTGGATGGGCGCGGCCACGCCAACCGCCGTGGGCGCCGCCTCGGTGCTCTATCTTGGCCTGCTGGTCACGGTCGCCGGGGTGTGGATCTGGTTCGTCGTGCTACGCCACGTGCCGGCGCGGATCGCGGCCGCGACGCAATATATCCAGCCAGTGATCGGCGTCGTTGCCTCGGCGCTGCTGCTCGGCGACCAGCTGGCGACGGGGTTCTACGCGGGGGCCGTGCTGGTGCTCGGCGGCATCGCGCTGGTGGCCCGGCGGGGCCGGACGGGATGAGGGGATGCGGCGACGGCACGGACCGCCTCAGGCCCTTGACGGGCCCACGCCGTCATGCAATTGCGAGTTATTTGCATTTAAGGCGAGACTGACGATGTCGCCCACCTCTGGCGCGATGCGCGCCGCGGTCCTGCGCACGAGGCTGCGCCAGGCTGCGGCGATCATGGGGCCGGGTATCGTGGTCATGCTCGCCGACACCGATGTCGGCAGTATCATCACCGCGGGGCAGAGCGGGGTGCAGTTCGGTTACCGGTTGTTGCTGCAGCAGTTTTTGCTGGTCCCCATCCTCTACATGGTGCAGGAGCTGACCGTGCGCCTCGGCATCGCGACCGGGCGCGGCCACGGCGAACTGATCCGCGAGCATTTCGGCGGCGCATGGGCGTGGATCTCGGTCAGTGGTCTCGCGATCGCCTCCATCGGCGCACTCCTCTCCGAACTCTCCGGCATTGCTGGCGTGGGTGAACTCGCGGGCGTGCCGCGCGCCTGGAGCCTGGCGCTCGCCGCGCTGGCCCTCCTCGGCGTCGCGCTGACCGGCTCCTACCGCCGCGCCGAGCGGGTGGCGATCGCGGTTGGCCTGTTCGAGCTGGCGTTTCTGTTCGTGGCCTGGGTCGCGCATCCCGGCGTCGGCACGATGCTGCGCGAGGCATTCGACATTCCGTTACAAGATCGAGACTATCTCTATCTCTCGGCCGCCAATATCGGCGCCGTGATCATGCCGTGGATGGTCTTCTACCAGCAATCCGCAGTGGCGGAAAAACGGCTGCGCCCGGAGGATCTGCCCGCGGCGCGGCTGGACACGGCGGCGGGTTCGGCGATCACGCAGATCGTGATGGCGGCGGTGCTGATCGCCTGCGCCGCGACCATCGGCCGCAAGGACAGCCACGCCGCGCTCGAGACGGTGGGCGCCCTGAGCGGCGCGCTGACCCCGTTCCTCGGCCCGCTCGCCGGGCGGCTCGTGTTCGGCGCCGGCGTGCTTGGCGCGGCAATGGTCGCCGCCATCGTCGTCTCGCTTGCCCTGGCCTGGGGCCTGGGCGAGGTCGCCGGGTTCCACCACTCGCTGGAACTGCACCCGCTGCGCGCGCGCTGGTTCTATGCCGCCTACGCGCTCGCCGTGATCGCAACCGCGGTGCTGGTCTGGGCCTGGCCGGACCTCGTTGCGCTTAACATCGGCATCCAGGTGATGAACGCGCTGCTATTACCGCTCGTGCTCGGCTTCCTGATCGCACTCGCGGTCCGCAGCCTGCCGCCCGGCTTCCGCCCCTCGCGCCCCTATCTTGCGGTTGTCATGGCGGTGTCGGCGCTGACCTGCGCGCTCGGCGTCTTCGGCGCGGTGACGGGAGCGGGCCTGGTCTGAGGCATCACGCTTTGCGTCAGGCGCTCGCCGGCATAATGTCGCGCCCGGTTCAATGGGGGAAAAACCGATGCCGATCCGATTCCGTCTCGCCGCACTCGCCGTTGCCATGCCGATCGCGGCCCACGCCGCGGCACCCGGTGTGCTGCAGGTAGGCGTCGACCAGTCTCCCGCCGGGCTCGACCCGCACAAGGCAACCGCCTTCTCATCGGTGCTGGTCGACAGCGCAATCTACGAGGGGCTGACCGCGATCAACGCCAGGCTCCAGGTGGTCCCGGCGCTGGCCGCGTCCTGGACCCTCGCTTCGGACCGCAAAACCTATGATTTCCACTTGCGTCCCGGCGCCGTATTCCATGACGGCACGCCCGTCACGCCGCAGGCGGTGATCGCCAACATCGAGCGCGTTACCGACCCGAAGACGGCCTCGCCCTACGCCTCGCGCTTCACCGACATCGCCTCGATGACCGCGACCGGTAAGGACACGCTGCGCATCGTGCTGAAGACGCCCTCGGCCCCCTTCCTCGCCCAGCTCGCCGGTCTCGCGATCGCCTCCCCGGCCGGCTTCGCCGATCTGGCGCGCAAGCCGGATGGCACTGGCCCCTTCGCCTTCAAGCAATGGATCCCGGACACCTCGATCGCGCTGGTCGCCAATCCGCATTACTGGGCGGCCGGTCTGCCGCACCTCGCGGGCGTCACCTTCGACATCGTGCCGGATGCCGCAACGCGCCAGCTTGGCCTGGCCGGCGGCACGTATGAGATGCTGCCGAACATCGACGCCGCCACCGCGACCGCGCTCACCGGCAAGCCGCACGTGAAGCTGGTCCAGACGCAGGACCTCGCCTACAGCCTGATCGGAATGAACGTCTCGCGACCGCCCTTCAACAATCCCAAGGTGCGCGAGGCACTCAACATGAGCCTCGATCGTGAGCAGATCGTCCAGGCCGCCTATTTCGGCCGCGGCGTGCCCGGCGGCCCGCTCTCCCCGGCGCTCGCCACCTGGGCGCTGCCGACCAGCGCCTTCCCCTGCTACCGGCCGGACGCGGCGGGCGCGCAGAAGCTGCTCGCCGAGGCCGGCGTGAAGGGCAAGCTGCCCGTGACCCTCAAGGTGCTGGGCAGCCTGCAGCAGGTGGTTGACATCGCACAGGTGGCCCAGGCCGAGCTCGACAAGGCCGGCTTCGACGTCAAGCTCGACGTCGAGACGCTGCCCGCATTCGTGAAGGACTGGCGGGCGAGCAATTTCGAGGGCTTCGTCTCGCTCAATGGCGGCGGCATCGATCCCGACGACTACTTCGGCCGCACCTACCAGACCGGCGGTGCGACCAACGTGTTCAAATACTCCAACCCCGCCGTCGACAAGCTCCTGAGCGAGGCACGCAGCGAGCCCAGCCTGGCCCAACGCAAGGCCGCGTATGATACCGTGCAAAAAGAACTCGCCTGCACCGGCCCGGTCGCCACCATCGCGTACGGCACGCTCTACACGGCGGTGCGCGACACTGTGCACGGCTTCGCGCCCTCTGCGACGCGTTCGCTCTGGGGCCTCAGGGACGTGACGCTTTCGAAGTAATGGCGTCTATCCTTCTGCGCCGCCTGGCCCAGCTCCTGCTGGTGCTGGTCGGGGTCTCGGTGCTCGCCTTCCTGATCGTGCACCTGGTTCCCGGCGACGCGGCGCAGATCCAGCTCGGCGCCACCGACGCGAGCCCCGCGAAGCTGGCGATGGTGCGCCACGAAATGGGGCTCGACCGGCCGCTGCCGGTGCAGTACGCGATCTGGCTCGGCCGCGTGCTGCACGGCAATTTTGGCGTCAGCCTCGATACCGGCCGCCCGGTGCTCGCGGAGATCGCAGATCGCGCGCCGGTGACCGTGGAACTCACCCTGGCCGGCCTGCTGCTGGCGATCGTGCTGGCGGTGCCGGCGGGCTGCGCCATGGCCGCGTTGCGCGGCAGCACGGCGGACATCGTGGTTCGCCTGGTCTCCGTGATCGGGCTCACCATGCCCTCCTTCTGGCTCGGCACGATGCTGCTCTACGGCGCCTCGGCGACGCTGCCGTCGCTTGCCGTGGTGGGCTGGGTGCCATTCAGCCAGGATCCGCTCGCCAATCTCAGCCGACTCGTCCTGCCCACGATCGCGCTTGCGCTGCCGGTCCTGGCGGCACTCGCCCGCATCCTGCGCGCCGCACTCATCGAGGCGCTGAATCAGGATTATGTGCGCACGGCGCGTGCGAAAGGCCTGCCGCCCTGGCTGGTGCTGGCGCGCCACGCTCTGGCCAACGCGCTGATCCCGTTCATGACGGCGGCTGGAATTCTTGCCGGCTACCTGTTCGGCGGCTCGGTCGTGGTCGAGCAGGTCTTCGCGCTTCCCGGCCTCGGCCGGCTCATGGTCGGCGCCATCGAGGCGCGCGACTATCCCTTGGTGCAGGCGGCGATCCTGCTCGCGACGGCGATCTTCGTCGTGGTCAACTTCCTCGTCGACATGCTCGTGATGGCCGCCGACCCGCGCGCGAGCGCGGCATGAGCCGGAGGAATCCGCTGCTCGCGATCGGCATCGTTCTTGTCGTCGGCCAGGCTCTCGGCGCGCTCGCGCTGCCGTTGCTGCCCTACCGCCCGGACGCGCAGAACATCCTGGCGCGCTTCGCATCCCCCTCGCTCGCGCACTGGATGGGCACCGACCAATTCGGCCGCGACATCCTCGCGCGCGTGCTGGCGGGCGAACGTGTGCTCTTCACCGTCTCCTTCCTCTCGGTCGCCGGCGCGCTCGCCACGGGCGGTTCGGTCGGTGTCGCCGCGGCGTGGATCGGGGGCGCCTTCGATACCGTCGCGATGCGGCTGATGGACGTTCTGTTCGCGTTCCCCATCATCCTGCTGGCAATCGGCATCATCGCCATCATGGGCCCAGGCACGACAGGAACCGCTCTCGCCATCGCGGTGGTTTACACGCCGATCTTCGCGCGGGTGCTGCGTGCCCCAGCCCTGGTGCTGCGCGAAACCGATTACGTCGCCGCCTCGCGCGCGATCGGCGCCTCGCCCTGGCGCCTGCTGACCAGACATGTGGTGCCGAACCTCGCCCCGGTGATCCTGGTGCAGACCTCTCTCTCGCTTTCCACCGCGATCCTGGTGGAAGCCTCGCTGTCGTTCCTTGGCCTCGGCACCCAGCCGCCGGGAGCCTCGCTCGGGCGCATGCTGTCGGACGCGCGTTCCTTGCTGGCCTTCTCTCCATGGCCTGCTGTGTTCTCGGGGCTCGCGATCCTGCTCGCCGCCCTCGGCTGTAACCGGGTGGGCGACGGGCTGCAGGACCGGCTTGATCCCAGACTGAGGGCACGATGACGAGCCTGATGCGCGCTGAGACGCTGGAGGCGCCGGAAGCCGTGGCGCGCTGCCTCGCGGGGACGGATTTCGCGGCCCTTGGCGCGCGGCTGCGCGCCCTCGAACCGCCCTTCGTGCTGCTCTCCGCGCGCGGCAGCTCCGGCCATGCCGGCACTGCCCTGCGCTACGTGTTGGCGCAGGAGCTGGGCCTGGTCGCCGCCGCCGGCATGCCTTCCATCGCCTCGGTCTACGGCGTGCGTCAGAAGCTCAAGGGCGCGCTGTTCCTCGCCGTGAGTCAGTCCGGCAAGAGCCCGGACCTGATTGCCGAGGCGCGATCGGCGCGGGAGGGCGGCGCCTTCACCCTCGCCATCGTCAACGACGCCGCTTCGCCGCTCGCCGCCGCCTGCGAGGCAGTGCTCGACATCCACGCGGGCCCGGAACGAAGCGTTGCGGCCACCAAGACCGTGCTGGCGACGATCGCGGCCGGCCTCGCCTTGGTCGAGGCCTGGAGTGCGCGGCCGAGGCCGGGCCTGGCCCGGTTGCCCGAACGTCTGAGCGCCGCGGCAGGGCTCGACTGGTCGGCGCTGGAAGCCCTGCTGGCCATGGCGCAGCACCTCTTCGTCGTCGGCCGCGGCCCCGGCCTCGGCATCGCCGAGGAGGCAGGGCTGAAACTCGCCGAGACCTGCGGGCTGCCGGCGCTGGCCTTCAGCGCCGCGGAACTGGCACATGGGCCGCGCGCCCTGGCCGGCGCTGCCTTCCCGATTTTGGCGCTGCTGGTAGAAGATCCGGCGCTGGCGCCGGCGCGCGCCGTGCTGGAACCGCTCGCCGCGAGCGTGCCGATACTGTCGACCGCCGATCTCGCGGGTGCCCTGCGCCTGCCGTCGCTGCCGGCCGAGGATCCCCTCTGCGACCTCGCTGCCTTACTGCTCCGCTTCTACCTTGCGGCCGAGGCGGCCGCTCGCGCGCGTGGGCGCGACCCGGACCGCCCGCCGGGCCTTGCCAAGGTCACGCGAACCATCTGAGTGCCCTCAGACCGCCTGGCTGTGTCGCCCGGCAAGGCCAAGCCGCGTGTCGAACAGCGCCGCGATGCTGCGCAGGAAGGGCCGGCCCTCCTCGCGCACGCGGATGCGCCCGTGGTCGAACACCAGCAGCCCGTCGCGTTCCATGGTCCGCAGCGCCGCTGTCGGCCAGGTGAGCGGCAGGTTGTGCCGCCGCGCCACGGCGCCGAGATTGACCGAAAGATCGCAGAGCAGGCGCGAGATGATTTCCGCCCGCATCCGGTCCTCGGGCGTCGGCGCGACTCCGCGCGCGACCGGCAGCCGCCCAGCGTTGAGCGCCTCGCGCCAGGACGGCACATCGGCGTGGTTCTGCACGAATCCCTGTGGCAGCGTGCCGATCGAGGAGGCGCCGAAGCCGAGCAGGATCGGCGCGTCGTCGGTCGTGTACCCTTGGAAGTTTCGGACCAGATGCCCCTCCGTCGCCGCCCGTGCGAGGCTGTCCTGCGGGCGGGCGTAATGATCCAGCCCGATGGCGACGAACCCCGCCTCACGCATGGTCGCATCGATCGCTGTCCGACTGGCGAACCGCTCGAGCGGTCCCGGCAAGGCGGCTTCGGGCAGCAGCTTCTGGCGCTGGCGCATCCAGGGCACATGCGCATAGCCGAACACCGCCACCCGATCCGGCGCCAGCGCCAGGGCCCGGCGCGCGGTCTCCGCAGCCCCCGAGGGTGTCTGGTAGGGCAGCCCGTACATCAGGTCGAGGTTGATCGAGCGCACGCCGATGCCGCGCATTGCCGAAACCGCGGTGGCGGTCTGGGCTTGCGACTGGATGCGCCCGATCGCCTGCTGTACCTGAGGGTCGAAATCCTGCACGCCGAAGCTGGCCCGGCGCGTGCCAATGGCCGCCAGTGCCGCGATGCGGTCGCCGCCGAGATGCCGCGGGTCGAGCTCGACCGCGACCTCGGCGTCATTGTCGAGGTCGAAATGCTGGCGTAGCGCCGCGTCCACCTCGCGCATCGCCTTGCCCGGCAGCGCTGTTGGCGTTCCGCCACCCCAATGGATATGCGTCACGCGTCGCCGCTTGCCGAGTGCGGCGGCAACCAGTCCGATCTCGCGGACGAGCAGATTCGCGTAGCTCTGCCGCACATCCGTCCGGCGCGCGACCGTGGTGCTGCAGCCGCAGTAGAGGCACAGCTCGTCGCAGAATGGCACGTGCAGATAGAGCGAGACCGGTGCCGCCTGGTCCGTTGCCGCTAGCCAGGACGCATAAATGGCCGCGTCCACGGCGGGCCCGAAATGCGGCGCCGTGGGATAGGAAGTGTACCGGGGAACGTCGCCGCCGTAGCGCGCGAGCAGGGTGCGAATGTCCATAGAAAATATGATGCCCACGCCGGTCGCGTCGCGACTTGATCTGCGTCAACGACCACGCACGGATTTCCGCGGAAATTGTCTTCGGAGGTCATCATGAGCATCAAGGACATTGCCGTTCTTTTCGACGCTAGCGAGGGCGGCGCGAAGGTACTGGATACCGCCGCCCACCTGGCGGTGGCATGGGAAAGTCGCCTCGAAGGCGCCGCCACCGCCGGCGCCGAGGAGGAGCCATGTGCATCGTTGTTCGCCGAGACCGTGCGTCGGAACGGGCTCGAGGCCGGGTCGCTGCTGCCGGGGACGCGTTCGGCAAAGCTCACGCTGGCCCGGCGATCGGACCTTGTGGTCATGGGCCAGGCAGATCCGCGCCGGCGCGACACCGCAATCCTGCAGGAGGAGATCGAGGCGGTCCTGATGCGCGCCGGCAGGCCCGTGCTGATTCTGCCCTATGCCGGCCGCTTCGAGCTGCCGCCGACGCGGGTGCTGATCGGCTGGAACGGCAGCCGGGAGGCGACGCGGTCCGTGCACGACGCGCTGCCCCTCCTGAAGCGTGCAAAGACTGTCACCGTGCTCTCGGTCGCGACTGATCCCAGCGACGATTGGGAGGGCGAGATCGGAGCGGTCGACATCGCCGCCCACCTCGCGCATCACGGGGTGACCGTAACGCTGTCGCGCACCGTCGCCGCCGGCGTGCCGGAAGCCTCGGCACTGCTCAACGAGGCCTCCGATCTCGGCATCGGGCTGTTGGTCACCGGCGCCTATGGCCAGACTCCGATGCGCGAGCGGGTGCTTGGCGGCGTCACCCGCAGCCTGCTCGAAGGGATGACGGTACCGGTACTGATGTCGCACTGACGGCGCGCCAGGCGTGGGCGCAGTCTCGCCATCAAGCCTTGAGGCGCTGGCTCGCCAGCGCTCCGAGCGCCGCAAGGGCGGTTCCCATGGCGAACACGGCGACCCCGCCATGGCCGGTACCCATCGCGAGTTCCCGCGCATAGCCGGTGGCGTTGGCAATGAGGCCTGCGACCGCGGCGCCCAGCGCATAGCCCATGTTCTGCGTCGTCGGCAGCAGCGCGGCGGCAAGATCGCGCTCGGCTTCCGGCGCGGCCTCGGTCCCTACCTGGTTGAGGAACCCCCAGCCCAGCCCGAAGCCGGCGCCGATGGTGACCTGCGCCGCAAGCACCGGCAGCAGCGCGCGCTGCGGAATGGCGAGCGTCGCCGCGGCAAGCCCGAGCGCGGTCAGCGTCGCGCCGATCCGGATGCAGCGCACCGGCGTCACCTCGCGCGGGAGGGTGACAAGCAGGGCGGCGAGGCTCCACGACAGCGCTGTCGTGGCAACCACGACGCCCGCCATCACCGGCCGGTAACCCCAGAGGTTCTGCACCGTGATGGGCAGGAACACCGAGGTGCTCGCCTGGCCGAGCGGCATCAGCAGCGCCACCCAGAGGACGGCGCCGAGCTGGGTTGTCGGACGGAAAGCGTCGCGGGGAAAGAGGTGCACGGTGGCCAGGCGGTCAGTGACCACCACGCCGACAAGTGCGACGGCGCCACAGCCGAGCAGCGGCCAGGCGAAGCCGCCGGCGACCGAGGCAAGTGCCACCAGCATGATCCCGACGGCAAGCAACGCGAGGCGGGAGACGGGGAGACGGTGGCTTGCTTCCGCGGCGCGACCCGCCGGCACCGAGCCGAGCACCAGTGCGGCAAACGCTGCGATGAGCGGCAGGTTCATCAGCAATGCTACGCGCCATGACAGCAATTCCGTCAGCACCCCGCTGGCGAGCGGTCCAACCAGCGCGCCTACCGCCCACACCATGGCCATTGCCCCGAGCGCTTTGGGGATCAGCTTGCTCGGCAATTGTTCGGCCAGCAGCGCATAGGCGGAGGCCGCGATCGCTCCTTCACCCGCACCCTGCAGGGTACGGCCAATCAACACGAACGCCATCGCCGGCGCCGCCGCCGCGGCCAGTGAGCCGATGGCGAAGCAGGCGGCGCCGGTAAGCATCAGCTGGCGCGTGCCCAGCTGCTGCTTGAGGAAACCTGTGGCCGCGCCGACCACGATCGCCGCGATGAGATAAAGCGTGTTGACCCAGGCAAGGAAGCGCACGCCGCCGATGTCGCGCACCACGGAGGGCATTGCGGTGGAAACAAGAAAGACGTTCATCGCGTAGATCGCCTCGCCGAGGCAGGCCGTCGCGATAACACCCCCGTTACGCCCGCGCAGTACGTCGCGCCACACGGTGCCGTCTCCCTCCGCGGTTCCTAGTTGTCCGGCGATATAGATTCGATCTCGAAACGGTAACTGGGCAGGACTGCTGCGTCACGTTCCGCTCACCTGCGGAACAATGCCGGGGGACCTCATGGCGGAGCCGATCGAGTTCTGGTTCTCGGTCGCCAGCACCTACACGTATCTCTCGGTCTCGCGTATCGCCGATGTGGCACGGCGCGAGGGCATCACCTTCATCTGGCGTCCCTTCGGCGTGCGCGCGATCATGAAGGAGCAGAACAACATCCCCTTCCTCGGCAAGCCGGTGAAGACTGCCTATATGTGGCGCGACATCGAGCGCCGGGCCGCGCGGCTCGGCCTGCGGGCAAGGGTACCGGCGCCGTATCCTCTCACCGCTTACGACACCGCGCGCCACGTCGTGATGGTCGGTTTCACCGAGGGTTGGGGCGAGGACTACGTCCGTGGCACATACCGGCTTTGGTTCGCCGAAGGGCTGGAACCCGGAACCGAGCCCAGCCTCTCCACCTCCCTGCGGTCGTCGCCCCAGAACAGCTCGCCGCGGGTGACGAAGCTCGGCG
>DAHUXX010000105.1 GCA_027306955.1 Acetobacteraceae bacterium
GAGCCCGGCGCGCCTCCTGCCACGCCCTGCGGCGAACCGCGCGAGCCTGGCGGCGGCGGCGGCGCCGTGCGGCACCTCGATCGGCGATGCCTCGGCGGATGGCGGGCGGACCGTCGCCATCACCGTGACCGGCATGATCACGCTGGGCTGCAAGGCGCGGCTCGACCGCGTGGTGGCCGCGGCAAGGCGCCAATATCCGAAGGCGCAGCTCTATTTCGTGCTGAACTCGCCGGGGGGCGCGCTCAAGACGGCGGTGCAGATGAGCCGGATCGTGGAGGCGGACCGGCTGCCGGTGGTGGTGCCGCCGAACGCGATGTGCGCCTCCGCCTGCTTCCTGATCCTGGCGGCGTCGCGGACGAAGTACGTCTCGGCGACGGCGCATGTGGGCGTGCACAGCGCCGCGGAGTACCGGCCGGGCTACGAGACCGAGGGGTCGAAGGCGGTGACGACGGATTTTGCGCGGATGCTGGCGCAGCTCGGGGTGCCGTCGGACATCATCGGGCACCTGGTGGAGACGCCGCCCGGTTCGATCTACTGGCTGAGTCCGGAGCAGCTGATGACCATGGGCGTGCGGTTGCTGCCGACATGACGCGAGATGGCGCGATGCTGGGCCCGCGGCGGAGGATTTTCCGCCGCAAGCGCAATTGGTGGCCGCTGGTGACCGCCCTGACGTTCGTGGCGGCCATGACCTCGACGCGGTATTTCTAGAAAATTACGCCTGGCATGGGGGTGGTCCCCCCGGGATTCCTTGGCTAGGTTGCGGCCCCTCGCAACCGCCCGGATACCACCATGTCCATCATCGCCGAACGCCTCGACCGTATTTCGCCGAGCCTGACCATCGCGATGGCCACCAAGGCCCGCGCGCTGAAGGCCGCGGGACGCGACGTGATCTCGCTGTCGGCCGGCGAGCCGGATTTCGACACGCCGCAGTTCGTGAAGGACGCGGCGATCGCGGCGATCCAGCGCGGCGAGACGAAATACACCGACGTCGCCGGGACCATGGCGCTGCGCAAGGCGGTCGCCGAGAAATTCCGCCGGGATTCCGGCCTCGACTACAAGCCGGAGGAGATCATCGTCTCGACCGGCGGCAAGCAGGTGATCTTCAACGCCATGGTCGCGACGCTGAACGCGGGCGACGAGGCGATCATCCCGACGCCGTGCTGGGTGAGCTACCCGGATATCGTGGCGCTGGCCGACGGCAAACCGGTGTTCGTGGCGTGCGGTCAGAACAACGGGTTCAAGCTGCGCGCCGAGGACCTGGAGGCCGCGATCACGCCGAAGACCAAGTGGGTGTTCATCAACAACCCATGCAACCCGACCGGGGCGGCGTATTCGAAGGAAGACCTGCGGGCGATCTGCGACGTGCTGCTGCGCCACCCGAACGTGTGGGTGTTCACCGACGATATCTACGAGAAGCTGGCCTATGACGGGTTCAAGCCGGCCACCGTCGTGGAGGTGGAGCCGAAGCTGCGCAGCCGCACCATCACCATGAACGGATGCTCCAAGGCCTATGCGATGACGGGCTGGCGCATCGGCTTCGCGGGGGCGCCGGTCGAGATGATCAAGGCGATGGACAAGCTGCAAAGTCAATCGACTTCGAACACGTCCTCCATTAGCCAGGCAGCCGCGCTGGCGGCCCTCGAGGGGCCGCAGGAGTTCATCGGCGAGATGGTCGCGGTTTATAGGCAACGGCGTGATCTCGTTGTTTCCATGTTAAACGCGGCGCCGGGGATCACCTGCCACAAGCCGGAGGGGGCGTTCTACGTCTTCCCGAGCGTGCATGGGTGCATTGGCAAGACCTCCAAGACCGGCAAGAAAATCAACAACGACGAGGACTTCGTTCTGGCATTGCTGGAGGAAGAAGGAGTGGCGGCGGTGCACGGGGCGGCGTTCATGTACCCTGGGCACTTCCGCATCTCCTATGCGACGGACACGGAGAGCCTGCGCGAGGCGTGCACGCGCATCCAGCGGTTCTGCCAGGGCCTGCGCTAGGGCGATGCCGGCCCAACAACAGGTCCCAGGGTTTTCGCAGCGGCTCGGGCGGGTCAGGGTTGCCGCCACGGTCGCGATGACGGTGCGTGCTCGGGCGCTGCGCGAGGCCGGGCATCAGGTCATTATGATGACCATCGGGGAGCCGGACTTCCCGACGCCGCCGCACGCGATCGAGGCGGCGCACCAGGCCGCGCTGGCGGGGGAGACGAAGTATCCGCCGCAGGACGGGACGCGGCGGCTGAAGGAAGCGGTGCAGCGGAAATTCCTGCGCGACAAGGGACTTGAGTACGGGCTCGACCAGATCATGGTGGGGAACGGCGGCAAGCAGGTGATTTTCGACGCTTTCATGGCGACGGTGGATGAGGGCGACGAGGTCATCGTGCCGGCGCCGTACTGGGGCGCGTACCCGCTGATGACGCGCCTGCTGGGCGCCGAGCCTGTCAAGGTGAATTGTTACCAGAACAACGGGTTCAAGCCGCGACCGGAGGATATCGAGGCGGCGATCACGCCGCGGACGAAGTGGCTGGTGCTGAACCTGCCGAACAACCCCACGGGGGCGGCGTGCAGCGCGGACGAGCTGCGGGAGATCGCGGCGGTGCTGGCGCGGCATCCGCATGTGTGGGTGATGTCGGACGACATGTACGAGCACCTGTCCTATGGCGGCGCGCCGATCTCGACCATGGCGGCGGCGGCGCCGGAACTGGCGGAGCGGGTGCTGACCGTCTCCGGCGTCTCCAAGACCTATGCGATGACGGGCTGGCGGATCGGGTTCGGGGCGGGGCCGCGCGAGCTGATTCGGGCGATGGTGAACATGCAGGGCCAGGCAACGGCCGGTGTGTCGTCGGTCGGGCAGGCGGCGGCGGCGGCGGCGCTCGACGGGCCGCAGGAGCTGGTGGCGGAGCGGGCGGCGCTGTACCGGCGCCGGCGCGACATCGTCGTCGACGCGCTGAACGCGATCCCCGGCATGACGTGCCACCGGCCGGAGGGGGCGTTCTACGTGTTCCCCAACATCGCGGCATGTCTCGGGCGGACCACGGCGGGCGGGCGGACGATCGGGAGCGACCAGGAATTCGCCGAGGCGCTGCTCGAGGAGCAGTACGTGGGCGTGGTCGGGGGGGCGGCGTTCGGGATGAGCCCGTATCTGCGCCTGTCCTATGCGACCGACGAGGCGAGCCTGGTCGAGGGGTGCCGGCGCATCGGGGAATTCGTTTCGCGGCTTTCGTAGGATGATCACGATCCGACCTGGCCGGGACGCGGACGCGCCCGGCTATATCGCGCTGGTGCGCGGCGCCTGGCTGGAATACCCGGGCTGTGTGTTCGACCTCGACGAGGACGCGCCGGACCTGCGCGCCTGGGCGAGCCATATGGCGGCGCATGGGGGCGCGGTGTGGACCGCCGAGCGCGGCGGCGAGGTGGTGGGGATGATCGGGACCCACCCGCTGGAGGGGGCGACGTGGGAGCTGGTGCGGATGTATGTCGCGCCCTCCGCGCGGGGCTCGGGGCTGGCGTCGCGGCTCGTGGCGGCGGTCGAGGCGCATGCGAGGGCGGCCGGGGCGGGCGAGTTGGTGCTGTGGTCCGACACACGGTTCGCGCGGGCGCATGCGTTCTACGAGAAGCACGATTTCCTTCGCAGCGGGCCGATCCGGGTGCTCGACGACCGGGCCAACACGCTGGAGTTCCGCTACCGCAAGCCGCTTGCCGGGATCGAGGTGCGGATGCTCGACCCGATGGAGGCGGAGAGTGCCGTGGGGCGGCTCGCCGCGATCCTGGTGGCGTGCGTCGATGCCGGGGCGAGCATGGGGTATGCGGCGCCGATGGCGCGGGCCGAGGCGCTGGCGTTCTGGCGCGAGCGGGCGATGCTGGTGGCGCGCGGCGAGCGGCGGATCGCGGTGGCGTGGCTCGATGGGCGGATCGTGGGGTGCGTGATGCTGGATCTCGCCGCGCCGGCGATCGAGCGGCACCGGGGCGAGATCAAGAAAGTGCTGGTGCTGCCGGAGGCACGGCGGCGCGGGATCGCGACGCGGCTGATGGCGGCGGCGGAGGCGGAGGCCGCGCGGCTTGGGCGGTGGCTGCTCACGCTCGACGCGCGCACCGGGGGCGAGGCGGAAAGGCTTTATCTTTCGCTGGGCTGGACGCTGGCGGGAAGCGTGCCGGGCTATGCGGTGGGGCCGGATCTCGTGGCGCATGGCGCGTCATGGCTGTACAAGCGATTGGGGCTTTACAGAGAAATGGGATCGGATATCGTTCGATAGCGAACAATCTAGAGGAGCAAGCCATGCCTGAACCCCATATCGCCCAGAAGGCCCCGTACAAGGTCGCCGTGGAGGCGGGGAAGGAATACTGGTGGTGCGCCTGCGGGCAGAGCAAGAACCAGCCTTTCTGCGACGGCTCGCATAAGGGCAGCGAGTTTTCGCCCAAGTCGTACAAGGCGGAGCAGGGTGGCGACGTCTGGTTCTGCGGCTGCAAGCACAGCGCGAAGGCGCCGCTCTGCGACGGCACCCACAAGACGCTCTGAGACGCGACGATGAGGCTGGACGAGACGGCGCGCGGGTCTTTGTGATCGCCGCGACGCCGTTTCGCCAGGACCTCGCGCTCGACCTCGACGGCGTGCCGCGCCTGGTGGCGTTCTACCGGGAGCGGGGTGCCACGGGGCTCACCATTCTCGGGATCATGGGGGAGGCGCCGAAGCTCACCGCCGCAGATGTTGCGGAGGTCGGGTTCCTGGTCGCGCGGCAGGAGCGGCGGCTCGCCGCGCTGGGGATTTCGTAACGCGGGCGGCCGTGACGCACGCCCCGCGGCCAAGCATCACAGCGCGTGCAGCAGGACGAAGGCGGCGCTGCCGATCGCGAGCAGCGGCAGCGGGCTGATCTTGGTGGCGAGCAGCAGTGCCGTCGCGGCGATGGCGATGGCGCGGGCGAGCCAGCCGCCCTCGAGCCCGCCCACCAGCACCCAGGTGGTGGCCAGGATCATGCCGGCCGCAAGCGGCCTGAGGCCGCCTTCAAGAGCGCGTTGCCAGCGCGCGCCGCGGTGGCGCGACCAGATCCGGGCCAGGGCGTAGATCAGCACGCAGGTGGGGGTGAAGATGCCGATGGTGGCGGCGAGGGCGCCCCAGAAGCCGGCGACGCGCCAGCCGATCAGGGTCGCGAGCAGCGAGCCGGGGCCGGGGGCCATGCGGGCGATGGCGAAGAGGGTGACGAAGGTCCCGGCGCTCATCCAGTGGTGCACGTCGACGACCTGGCGCTGGATGTCGGCGATGATGGTCTGTCCGCCGCCGATGGTGAGCAGCGAGAGGGGCGCGAAGATGCCGAGCAGCGTGGCGACGCGGGGGTTCATCGTTCGTTGCCAAGCCGGATGTATTCGAGGGCGACGCTGGCGCTGCCGCCGGCGAGCACGACCCAGAGCAGGGGGATGTGCAGCCAGGCGACGGCGGCGAAGCTCGCCGCCATGATGGCCAGCGGGATGACCCGGCGCGGCACGCGGCGGGCGGCGGTGATGCCCATCCAGGCGGAGAGGCCGATGGCGGCGGCGGCGGCGCCGTCGAGCGCGGGGCGGGTGATGGGGAAGCGCTCGAGCCAGGCGAAGGCAATGGCGATGAGGACCATGAGGATCGCCGGTGGGATGACGACCGCGGTGACGGAGGCGAGGGCGCCGGCGGTGCCGCAGAGCCGGTAGCCGATCCAGATGCCCATGTTGGTGACGTTCACGCCGGGCAGCGCCTGGGCGATGCCGAGGCCGTTGAGGAATTCCTCCTCGCTGAGCCAGGCACGTTCGCGCACGAAGGCGCGCAGCATCCAGGCGCTGAGGCCGCCGCCGAAGCTGGTCAGCCCGATCTGGGCGAAGATGAGGAAGAGGCGCGCCGGGGTGGGTGAGGTTGGCCGGTGTGGGGGCGCCATGGCGTCAGCCTGCCCGAGCCGGGGTGGGCCGCCAAGCGGGGGCTTGCGGGGTGCCCATGCGCGGGCCCGCTCAGCGCGACGGGAGCGGGTGCGGGCGGTAGCCGACCTCGCCACGCGTGGCGTCGTAGAGGTAATCGAAGCCGTTGAGGAAGCGGACGGTGGTGTTGACGAAGGGGCGTGGGTTGCGGACGCGCACGACCGCTTCGGGCGCCATCGGGGAGGCGTGGTTGCCAAGGGTGAAGCCGTAGCTGGCGACGGGTATTTTGCCGCCGAGGAGGAAGCGCAGCCGGGTGCCGGCGTCGAGGCGCGGGCCGGGGATGGAGAGGTACATGCGCACGACGCCGGTATCCATCAGCGAGACGCCGCAGGCGGGCGGGGCGCGGTTGGCCCTTATGCAGGCCGGGGCCTGGTTCCAGTCCGGCCAGCGCTGGGAGCGGGTGAGGCGGAGGATGGCGAAGCCGGCGCGCGGGGCGGCGTCGAGGCCGATGCGCACAGCGCGGCGCGTCACGATGTAGCCGCGGTCGCGGATGCCTGGGATGGCGAGGAACGGGTTGGTGTCCGGCGTGTTGCGGTGCTGGTGGTCGGCCTCGCGGCCGAAGCCGATGCCGATCATGGCGATGCCGCGCGGATGCGCGATGGGGCGGCAGTCGCGGGCGTGCGGGAGGCAGCCCGCGCGCGTGACCGCGAGGACCGGCAGGTGCGTCGTGGTGACGCTGGCGCCGTTGGCGCCGCCGATCGTGGCGAGCGCGTGCACCCAGCGCCCGTGCATCACCCGCCCGGAGCTGGAATAGGCGAGCACGCCGGGCGGGCCGGGGAGGGCGGCGAAATGGGGGATGAGGTCGGCGGAGACGACGATGCCGGTGGAGCCGGTGTCCATGATCGCGCGGACGGTTCGTCCGCCGAGGGAGAGGGCGAGGTGCGGCGAGGCAGTGATCGGGGCGCCCGGCGGCGGGGCGTTGAGGTAGGTGAGGGTCTGCGCCCTCGCCGGCGCGGCGAGCAGCAGGGCGGCGACGACGAGGAGGAGGGGCTTCGCGCTAATGGCCGGCCTTGGCGAGCGAGGGCGTGACGTGGTGGCCGGACATCTCCGCACCCGCGTTCTCGTCCATGCGGGTGGCGATCAGGGGTGCGAGCATGGAGATCGCGGAGACGAAGAGCAGCGAGGCGGAGAAGTCGAACAGGTGCGGCTCGGCGTGGCCGGTGATGCGGATCGAGACCGCGAGCGCGGCCGCGGAGGTGGCGATGCCCACCGAGAGGGCGAGCTGCTGGAAGGTGGTGTAGAAGCTGGTGGCGGCACTCATCTGCTCGCGCGAGACATCGGCGTAGGCGATGGTGTTGTAGGCCATGAACTGCAGCGACTGGAAAAACCCGATCGCGATCAGCAGCGCATAGATCCCCCAGAGCGGCCAGCCGGGGCGGAAGGCGGCGGCGAGGGCGAGCAGCAGGGTGGCGAGGGCCCCGATCCAGACCAGGACCTGGCGGAAGCCCATGCGGCGGATGATGCCGGGTGCGGCGGCGCGCACGACGAGCGAGCCCAGGGAACTGGCGAAGGTGATGAGGCCGCTCTGCGCCGCCGAGTAGCCGAAGCCGAGCTGGAACATCATCGGCATCAGGAACGGCATGGCGCCCACCGAGATGCGCGACAGCGTGCCGCAGGCGAGCGAGAGGCGCATCGTGGGGATGCGCAGGAGCGAGAAGTCCAGCATCGGGTGGGGATGGCGCTTCGCGTGGCGGGCGTAGGACATCGCGGCGGCGGCGCCGATGGCGGTGATCAGGGCCACGACGAGGACGGAGCCGACGCCGCGCGAGGCCATTTCCAGGACGAACATCAGGCTGGCGAGCGAGGTGCCGGCGAGGATGAGGCCGCGCAGGTCGAACGGCTCCGGCTTCTCCTCCTTCATCTGCTCGATGTAGATCGAGACCAGCGCCATGCCGGCGATGCCGATGGGCACGTTGATGTAGAAGATCCAGTGCCAGGACAGGTAGGTGACGATGAAGCCACCGAGCGGCGGGCCGACGATGGGGCCGATGGTGGCGGGCAGCATCAGCCACGCCATGGCGCGCACCAGTTCCGACTTCGAGACCACGCGCAGCATGACGAGGCGGCCGACCGGGGACATCAGCGCGCCGCCGGCGCCCTGCAGCATGCGGGCGGCGACCAGCGCCCAGAGGGTCGGCGCCTGGGCGCAGAGGATGGAGCCGGTGGTGAAGAGGCCGATGGCGGCGCGGAAGACGGTGCGCGAGCCGAAGCGGTCGGCGATGCGCCCGCTCGCGGGGATGAACATGGCCAGCGTGAGCAGGTAGGAGGTGAGCGCCACGTTCATGTGCAGCGCGTCCACGTGGAAGCTTTCCGCCATGGTGGGCAGGGCGGTGGCGAGCACGGTGCCGTCGAGCTGCTCCATGAACATCGCGGTGGCGACGATGAGCAGGACGATGATGGTGTTTCGGGCGCGGGGTTCGGGCTCGGGCGAGTCCATTGGCGAAACCTAGCTTGTCGTCGCGGAGCCGCCCATGCGCGCGGTCGTCATGGCATGGTTCCGTATCCTGTATGGCTGGGGTGATCGGATTGCGGCCGGCTGTGGACGGGGGCGGGGCCGGGTGGCTAGCCTTCGGTCCCCAGCCTTGCGCCCACGGAGAGCGACCATGACCGCGACTGCCAGCACCGTCGTCCCAGACACGCTCGTCCTGGGCGACGTGACCATCCACCGGATCGTGGAGATGGAGGCGGCGTTCATGCCGGTGCGCCAGTTCCTGCCCACGCTTTCCGAGGAGGCGCTGGCGGAGAACCGCGCCTGGCTGCGGCCGGGCGCGCTGGATGTCGAGGACCGGGTGGTGCTGTGCTTCCAGAGCTACATCGTGCGCACGCCGCACCACGTGGTGCTGGTGGATTCCTGCATCGGCAACGACAAGGAGCGGCCGACGCGGCCGATCTGGCACAGGAAGACCGACCGGGCGTGGATGGGCGGGCTGGCTTCGCTCGGGCTCGGGGTCGAGGATATCGACGTGGTGATGTGCACGCACCTGCACGCGGACCACGTGGGGTGGAACACGCGGCTCGAGAACGGGCGGTGGGTGCCGACGTTTCCGCGGGCGCGCTACCTGTTTTCGAGGAAGGAGCTGGATTACTGGCAGGCACGGCATGCGACGGCGCCGATCGAGGCGATCGCGGATTCCGTGCTGCCGGTGGTGGCGGCGGGGCAGTGCGACCTGGTCGCGAGCGACCATGTGCTCGACGACCATGTGCGGCTGATGCCGACGCCCGGGCATACGCCGGACCATTTCGCGGTGTCGCTGGGCCAGGGTACGGGGGACAAGTGGCGGCGGGCGGCGGCGATCACCGGGGACCTGATCCACTCGCCGCTGCAGGCGCGCTACCCGGAACTGGTGATGACGGCGGACACCGACCCGGCGCTGGCGGTGCGGACGCGCCGCGCGTTCCTCGAGGGGATGTGCGACACGGACGCGGTGTGCTGCTTCGCGCATTTTCCCTCGCCCTCGCGCGGGAGGATCCGGCGCTGGGGCGAGGGGTTCCGGTGCGAGGGGGTGGGGTAGGCGGTCAGGCTTTCGCGTTGGCGGCGACCCAGGCGGCGTAGGCGGCCATGAAGTCGGTGAAGAATTTGCGGGTGGCGTCGTTGTTCACGTTGCCCGCGGAGTCGAAGAGCTTGTCGGCGCCGCCGACATAGGCCTCGGGCTGGGCCAGCATCGGGACGTTGAGGAAGACCAGGGACTGGCGGAGATGGTGGTTGGCGCCGAAGCCGCCGATGCCGCCGGGCGAGGCGCTGACGACGGCACCTGGCTTGCCGCTCCAGACGCTGTGGCCGTAGGGGCGCGAGCCGACGTCGATGGCGTTCTTGAGCGCCGCGGGGACCGAGCGGTTATGCTCCGGCGTCACGAACAGCACCGCGTCCGAGGCGCGGATGCGGTCGCGGAACGCGAGCCACTGCGCCGGCGGGTTGGCGTCGCCGTCCTGGTTGTAGAGGGGAAGCTGGCCGATCTCGACGATCTCGCCGGCGAGCGGGGCGGGCTGGAGCGCGATGAGCGCGCGGGCGACTTTGCGGTTGATGGAATCCTGGCGGAGGCTTCCGACCAGGACCGCGACGCGATAGGGACCGGGCATCCAAAACTCCCGTTGCTGGCAGTGGCGTTCATCCGTACGGCGACGGTTTTATTGGCGATCGACCGGACGGCATGGCCCCGTTCTACGGCAAATGGCGGGGGGTGTCATGCCGAAGATCGAGGTGTTGGGCCAGGTGGACGGGCCGGCCCCGGCTATGTGACGGTGCTGACGCGGGTTCATATCGCGCCGGGCGCGGAGGTGCCGCGCCACACTCGCCCGGGTGTGGAATCAACCTATGTGCTCGAGGTCGAGGGCCTGGTGCTGGCGGATGGGCTGGCGGACCGGATGTGCCGGGCCGGGGACTGGTTCCAGGTGCCGGCGGACGTGCCGCACAGCGTGCGGATCGGACCGGCGGGGGCGGCGGTGGTGGCGAATTATCTCGTCGAGAAGGATAGGCCGCTGGTCAGCTGGCTTTAGGCGGCCTCGGGGAAGAGGGCGTGCAGGCCGGCCTGGCTTGCCGCGCAGCAGCCGCGCTCGGTGATCAGGCCGGTGACCAGGCGCGCGGGGGTGACGTCGAAGGCGGGGTTGGCGGTGGGCGAGGTTTCCGGCGTGATGCGGACGGAGGCGATGTCGCCGGTTTCCGTCCTGCCGGTCATGATCGCGACTTCGTTGCCTTTGCGTTCCTCGATCGGGATCTCGCGCACGCCGTCGGCGAGCGCCCAGTCGATGGTGGAGGAGGGGACGGCGACGTGGAAGGGCACGCCGTTGTCGTGTGCCGCGAGCGCCTTGAGGTAGGTGCCGATCTTGTTGGCGACGTCGCCGTGGCGGGTGACGCGGTCGGCGCCGACGAAGACGAGGTCGACCTTGCCGTGCTGCATCAGGTGGCCGCCGGCGTTGTCCGCGATCACGGTGTGGGGCACGCCGTGACGGCCGAGTTCCCAGGCGGTGAGCGAGGCGCCCTGGTTGCGCGGGCGGGTTTCGTCCACCCAGACATGCAGGTCGAGGCCGCGCTCGTGCGCGACGTAGATGGGGGCGAGGGCGGTGCCCCAGTCCACCGTGGCGAGCCAGCCGGCGTTGCAGTGGGTGAGGAGGTTGACGCGGCCAGGGCGTTGTCGGGCGATGGCCTCGATGAGGGTGGCGCCGTGGCGGCCGATGGCCTCGCACTGCGCGGCGTCCTCGTCGGCGATGCGCGCGGCCTCGGCGTAGGCGGCCGGGGCGCGGTTCCCGGTGTCCGTGGCGCGCAGGCTCGTCATCATGCGGCGGATCGCCCAGGCCAGGTTCACGGCGGTGGGGCGGGTGGCGTTCAGCAGTTCCGCGGCGCGTTCCAGCGCGGGCAACGCGGGGTCGGCGCGGGCGGCGAGGCACAGCCCGTAGGCGGCGGTGGCGCCGATCAGGGGCGCGCCGCGCACCAGCATGGCGCGGATGGCGTGTGCGGCCTCGGCGAGCGTGCCCAGCTGCACCGCGACGAAATCGTGCGGCAGGCGCGTCTGGTCGATGATGCCGACGGCGCCGCCGTCCGGCTCCAGCCAGATCGTGCGCATCGGCTTGCCTCGGACGTTC
>DAHUXX010000074.1 GCA_027306955.1 Acetobacteraceae bacterium
GCGATTTCGTCGAAATCGAGCGGGGCGGACGACAGGCCCGCGAGGCGGAGCGCGAGCGCGGCCAGCACGATGTCGGCGAGCAGCGAGAGCTCCGGGCGGGAGGCGGACGCGTGCGAGCCGCGTGCGCCCCGGTGCATCAGGCTGCCTTGTGCTCCGGTGCGTCGACGAGGTCCGCGGCGAAGGCGGCGGGGTCGAAGGGGCGGAGGTCGTCGGCCTGTTCGCCGACGCCGACGGCGTGGACGGGGAGCGCGAATTTTTTTGCCAGGGCGACGACAATGCCGCCGCGGGCACTGCCGTCGAGCTTGGTGACGACGAGGCCGGTGACGGCGACCATGGCGCGGAACGTGTCGACCTGGGCGATGGCGTTCTGGCCCGTCGTGGCGTCGAGCACGAGGACGACGTCGTGCGGCGCGGTGGGATCGAGCTTGCGGATGACGCGGATGATCTTGGACAGTTCCTCCATCAGCGCGGTCTTGTTGTGCAGGCGCCCGGCGGTGTCGATGAGGAGGAGGTCGGCGTTTTCGTTGCGGGCGCGTTCCAGGGCCGTGTAGGCGAGGCCGGCTGGGTCTGCCCCCGGAGCGCCGGCGACGACCTCGCAGCCGGTGCGCGCGCCCCAGACCTGGAGCTGCTCGACGGCGGCCGCGCGGAAGGTGTCGGCGGCGGCGAGGAGGATGTGCTTGCCTTCCGCCCGCCAAAGCTGCGCGAGCTTGCCGATGGTGGTGGTCTTGCCGGTGCCGTTGACGCCGACCATGAGCACGACGTGGGGGCGGCGGGCGGGGTCGGGCTCGAGCGGGCGGGCGACGGGGGCGAGGATGGGCGTGATGATGTCGGCGAGGGCCGCGCGGATTTCCGGTTCCGTCACGTCGCGGCCGAAGCGGGTGCGGCGGAGGTTGGCGACGATGTCGGCGGCGACGACGGGGCCGAGGTCGGCGGCGATCAGGGCGTCTTCCAGTTCCGCGAGCGCCGCGTCGTCGAGCTTGCGGCGGGTGAGGGCGGCGCCGATGCCGGCGGTGAGTTTCTGGGTGCTGCGCGCGAGGCCGGCGCGCAGGCGGCCGAGGAAGCCGGACATCAGGCGAGGCCCTCGGCGTCGGCTTGGGTGACGCGAACCTCGACCATGGTGCCCGGGGCGGCCGCCAGGCGCACGCGGGTGCCGTGCTCGCTGCGACCGGTGGCGTCGCCCTCGGCGAGGACGGCGAGGGTCTGGCCGATGAAGCTGGCGTGGTAGGCGGCGGCGTTGCGCGCGGCGGCCTCGCGCAGCGCGTGGGCGCGGTCGCGGCGCACGGCGACCGGTACCGCCGGCATGCGGGCGGCCGGCGTGTTCGGCCGTTCGCTGTAGGGGAAGACGTGCAGGTAGGGGATGGCGTGGGTGGTCACGAAATCCAGCGTCTCCTGGAACAGGGTGTCCGTCTCCGTCGGGAAGCCGGCGATGAGGTCGGCGCCGATGGCGATGCCGGGGCGCAGCGCGCGGGCGCGGTCGATGACCTCGGCGGCGCGTGCCGCGGTGTGGCGGCGCTTCATGCGCTTGAGGATGAGGTCCGAGCCGGACTGGAGCGAGAGGTGGAGCGAGGGCATGAGCCTCGGCTCGGTGGCGAGCAGGGTCCAGAGGTCGTCGTCGAGCTCGGCGGGGTCGATGGAGGAGAGGCGCAGGCGGGGGAGAGGCGTTTCGGCGAGGAGGCGGGCGGCGATGGCGCCGAGGCGCGGAGTGCCGGGAAGATCGGCGCCGTAGCTGGTGAGGTCGACGCCGGTGAGGATGATTTCGCGATGGCCGGACGTGATCAGGGTTCGGGCCTGGGCGAGGATCGCGTCAGGGGCGACACTTCGCGAGTTACCGCGGCCCAAAGGGATGGTGCAGAAGGTGCAGCGGTGGTCGCAGCCCTGCTGGATCTGCAGGAAGGCGCGGGTGCGGCCGGCGAACTCGCTGACGGGCGTCGCCTGGATGCGGGGCGCGGTCATGATGTCGCCGACCTGGACGGGGATTTCCGCCCGCCAGGCTTCCGGCGTGAGTTTTTCCGTGTTGCCGAGGACGCGGGTGACGCCGGGGAGCACGGACCACCGCGCGGGGGCGATCTGGGCGGCGCAGCCGGTGACGACGATGGGCACGCCGGGACGCGCGCGGGCGGCGCGGCGGATGGCCTGGCGGGCCTGGCGCTCGGCTTCCGCGGTGACGGCGCAGGTGTTGACGACGACCGTCTCGGGCAGGTTGGCGAGGTGGGCGCGGATGGTCTCGCCCTCCAACGCGTTGAGGCGGCAGCCGAAGGAGAGGATTTCGGTCATGCCAGATCGATCGTGCCGGTGAAGGCGGTGGCCGTGGGGCCGGTCATGATGACGTGGTCGTCCGCTCGCCATTCGATCCGGAGTTCGCCGCCGTCGAGGATGAGGGTGGCGGCGCGACCCGTCAGGCCGCGGCGGGCGGCGTTGACGAGGGCGGCGCAGGCGCCGGAGCCGCAGGCGAGCGTGAGGCCGGCGCCACGCTCCCAGACGCGCAGGCGGATGCGGTCCGGGGCAAGCACCTGCGCGAAGCCGATGTTCGCGCGCTCGGGGAAGATGGGGGCGTGCTCGAGGATGGGGCCGAGGCGGGGGATGTCCACCTCGGCGAGGTCGTCGACGAAGAAGGTGGCGTGCGGGTTGCCCATGGAGAGGGAGGCGGGCTTACGCAAATCCTCTATTTCCAGAGGGATGGCGAGCGTATCGCAGGCGTGGGCCAGAGGTACGTCCTGCCAGGCGAGGCGGGGGGCGCCCATGTCCACGGACCAGATCCCATCGCCGCGGTAGGTTGCGGGCAGGTCGCCGGAGATGGTGCGGATGGTGACACTGGTGCTGCCGGTCGCGGTCCGCAGGAGTTCCGCGACGCAGCGCGTGGCGTTGCCGCAGGCGCCGGCCTCGCTGCCGTCCGGGTTGCGGATGCGCATGAAGACGTCCGCGCCCTGCCCGCCCTGCGCGCCCTGCCCGCCCTGCCCGCCCTGCCCTCGCGGAGCCTCCAGCCCGATCACCTGGTCGCAGCCGACGCCGCGGCGGCGGTCCGCGAGGGCGCGGGCCTCCTGCGGCGTGAGCGGGGCGCGGGCGCGGGTGTCGACGACGACGAAGTCGTTTCCCGCGCCGTGCATCTTGCGGAATTCGAGGCGCATGCGCGCCTTATGGGTCCGGCTTGCGGGGCGGACAAGGGCGCGCGGTTGCATGCCGGAGGAGCGGCAGGTATATCGCGCGGCCGTTTGCGCGCCGGGCGGGGCATGCCTGGCCGCGACATCGTTCCCCGACGGGAACCCAGCATAAGGAGATGAAAATGCCCAAGCTCAAGACCAAGAGCTCGGTCAAGAAGCGGTTCAAGATCACCGCGACCGGGAAGGTTCTCGCCGGCCCAGGCAAGAAGCGCCACGGACTGATCAACCGCACCCAGAAGGCGAAGCGGCAGAACCGCGGCAGCCAAGTGCTGACCCACGAGGACGGGCTGACCGTCAAGCAGTGGACCCCCTACGGGCTGCGCTGAGGAGAACGAGACATGGCACGCGTGAAGCGGGGCACGACCACCCACGCCCGTCACAAGAAGGTCCTGGACGCCTCCAAGGGGTTCCGGGGGCGTAGTTCGACCAGTTACCGGGTCGCGCTGGAGCGGCTGGAGAAGTCGCTGCAGTACGCCTATCGCGACCGGCGGGTGAAGAAGCGCGAGTTCCGCGGTCTGTGGATCCAGCGCATCAACGCCGCCGTGCGCGAGCACGGGCTCACCTACTCCCGATTTATCGCCGGGCTGAAGGCGGCGGGGATCGAGATCGACCGCAAGGTGCTCGCCGCCGTTGCCTATGACGATCCCGCGTCGTTCGCGGCGAT
>DAHUXX010000116.1 GCA_027306955.1 Acetobacteraceae bacterium
CGTGGTCGGCGAAGGAGAGGCGGAGCTGTTCGGAAAGGCGTTCGCGCAGCGTCGGCTCGGCGGCGGCGTAGCTGTCGATGCCGCGCTCCGCGTCGTCGAAATCGGCGCTGCCGCCCTTTCCTTGAGGGGCGTCGCCATAGCGGGATTCGCCATAGCCGGGCTCGCCGTCGGACGGGCCGCCGGGGTCGTAGGTTGCCGCGGCGTCGGCGTCGAGGGGCGAGGCTTGCGGTAGCGTTTCCCCGGCCATGGCGGCGGCGGCGTCGACGGGTTCGGGGGCCGGGAGCTGGTCGGGCGTGGGGGATTCGGCGGGCGGCAGGTCCGGGGCTTCGTCGCGCTCGAGGAGCGGGTTGCGTTCCAGTTCCTCCTCGACGAAGGCGGCGACCTCGAGGTTGGAGAATTGCAGAAGCTTGATGGCCTGGCGCAGCTGAGGCGTCATCACCAGCGCCTGGGACTGGCGCAGGTCGAGGCGCGGGCCGAGCATGATCAGGACCGTCGGCCCGGCGCGTGGGAGTGAGGCGGCTGGGCGCGGTCCACGGCGAGCGTCACTCCGGCGGGTTGTGCAAACATCGTGCCGCAGTGCAGCGCGTCGTGGTGGCCAAAGCAAGCAAGAATCGTGCGAGATTTGTGACCGACGCCGGCGACGGTGCGGCCGTTGGCCTCGGATCGGCCGGCAAGGCTTTGCCGTTACGAGATTTCTAAAGGGAAAATCTTTCCCCGAGGTAAAACCTGCGCACGTCCTCGTCGGCGACCACCTCGGCGGGGTCGCCCTCCTTCAGCACCTGGCCGTCGTGCAGGATGTAGGCACGGTCGATGATTTCCAGCGTCTCGCGGACGTTGTGGTCGGTGATCAGCACGCCGATGCCGCGGTCCTTGAGGTGGGAGACGAGGTCGCGGATCTCGCCGACCGCGATCGGGTCGATGCCGGCGAGCGGTTCGTCGAGCAGGATGAAGGAGGGGCGCGAGGCGAGGGCGCGGGCGATCTCCACCCGGCGGCGCTCGCCGCCGGAGAGTGCCAGGGCCGGGGTGCGGCGGAGATGGCCGATGCCGAACTCGGCGAGCAGCTCGTCGAGCTGGCGGTCGCGGGCGTCGCGGTCGGGTTCGGCGACCTCGAGCACCGCCATGACGTTCTGCTCGACGGTGAGGCCGCGGAAGACGCTGGCCTCCTGCGGCAGGTAGCCGATGCCGAGGCGGGCGCGGCGGTACATGGGCAGGCCGGTGATGTCCGCGCCGTCGAGGCGGATGGAGCCGGTGTCGGGCTGGATGAGGCCCACGATCATGTAGAAGGTGGTGGTCTTGCCGGCGCCGTTGGGGCCGAGGAGGCCGACCGCCTCGCCGCGGCGCACGGTGATGGAGACGTTGCGCACCACCGGGCGCTTCTGGAACGTCTTGCCGACCCCCCTCGCCTCCAGCATGCCGCCGCCGCCCCGGATGAGGGTGAAACCGGAGGAACTCCCGGTGTTGCCGTCGGTCGTCATGGTTTGCTGGCGTTGGGCTTCGTGGCAGGGGCGGGCGCGGATCGGGGCATCAGCATGCCGCGCACGGGCGCGGAGGGATCCGCGATGAGACGCGCAACGCCGGTGTGCATGTCAACCTCCGCCGCGGGACCATTGAGCTGGTTGGGGCCGCGGGTGATGCGGACATGGCCGATGAGGCGGGCCTGGCCGGTTGCAGGCAGGTAGACGCCGCGGTCGCCCTGCGCGACCACGGTCGCGTTGCGGATCACGACGTTGCCGAACGCCTCGACCTTTTCCAGCGCGCCCGGTGCGAGAGGGCTGGGTGCGAGAGGGCTGGGTGCGAGGGGCCCGTTCTGCCTCGCCGTCTTGCCCGCGGCCTGCGGCGGCGAGGGGGCGCTGTAGGCGACGAGGACGTCGGCGCGGACCTCGCGGCCGTCGCTGGCGGTGGCGACGGCGTTGCCGCGGGCGACGGCCATGTGCCTGTCGGTCCAGTACTCCATCGAGTCGCGCGCGGTGAGGACGGCGGTGGGCGTGGTGATGCGCATCGCGTGCCCGGTGAGCACCAGCACCGCCTGGTCCATGTCGTAGACGGCGCGGTCGCCGACCGCGGTGTCGGTCGGGGTGAAGATGCGGACGTGGCCGATCGCCTCCAGGCGGTAGATCTCGTTGCCGCCGCTGGCCGAGGCGGCGGAGGCGGCGGCGGAGGGGGCGGCGCCCGCCTTGCGCCGGTAATGGGCGATGAGCTTGTCGGCGAGCACGGTGACGTCGCCGCGCACGGCGCGGGCGTCGCCGTAGGCGGTGGCGGTCTGGTTGGTCTGGTCGAGGGTGAAGCCGCCCTTGGCGGTGATGTCCACCGGGCCGCCATGGGCGAGGTCGAAGCCCTGCGCGCGCGCCGTGGCGGCGCAGGCGGCGAGGCCGATGGGCGCAAGGAGCAGGGCGCGGCGCTTCATTGGCCGGCCGCGTTCAGCACCAGGCGGCCGGGGCCGGCGAAGCGCACCACCTTCCCGGCGTCGCTGACCGAGAAGCCCTGGGCGTCGAGCGTGCCGAACGGGCCCTGGACATGCACACGGCTGTTGCCCACGGCGACGCCGGCGGCGAGGTCGATGGTCGCCACGTGGGTGGTGAGCATGGTGCCGTCGCTGCGGTAGAGCATGACGTGGCCGGAGAGGTCGAGCTGGCGGCTCGCGCGGTCGAACACGCCCTTGCTGGCCTCGCCGAACATCCAGGGGCCATCGGCGCGGCCGATATCGCCCTTGGGGTCGACGAGGTCGATGAGCTCGGGGCCGTGCTGGGCGGCGATGGCGGCGGTGATGGTGAAGCGGCGGCCGGCGGCATCCACGCCGCGGTAGCGCGCGTCGATGATCTCGCCCGTGGGGGTGATCGGCTCGCCCTTGAGCGAGGCGGTGCCGAGCGGGCCGTCTCCGGAAAGCTCTGGCCAGAGGGCGACGGCGGCGAGCAGGTAGGCGGCGAGCGTGGGCAGCAGCAGCTTGGCGAGGCCGATGCGGCGGCGACGGCGCGCGATGGAAAGCGCGCTGGGGACGATGCGGATCGGGCTCGCGGGCAGGCGCCGGCGGCGCGGCGTCGGCGAGGCGCCGGCGAATTTCGGGGTGTTGTTCATGCCACCCCCGCGCGCAGCAGGTCGTGCACGTGCAGGATGCCGACCGGGCGGGCGGCATCGACCACGAAGAGCGCGGTGATGGGGCGGTCGCGGCGGTTCATCAGCGCCAGCGCCTCGGCGGCGAGGGCGTCCGGGCCGATGGTGACGGGCGCGGCGGTCATCACTTCGCCGGCGTGGCGCGCGAGCAGGTCGGGCGCCATGGCGCGGCGCAGGTCGCCGTCCGTCACGATGCCGACGAGGGCGCCGGCCGCGTCCACGATGCCGAGGCAACCGAAGCCGCCGCCGGTCATGCGGATCAGCGCCTCGGGCATCGGGGTCGCGGGCGAGGCGAGCGGGAGGGAGGAGCCGGCGTGCATGAGGTCGCGCACGCGCGAGAGGCGGGCGCCGAGCTTGCCGCCGGGGTGGAAGACGCGGAAATCCGAGCGCGAGAAGCCGCGCCGCGTGAGCAGGGCGACCGCGAGCGCGTCGCCGAGGGCGAGCTGCATCGTGGTGCTGGTGGTGGGGGCGAGGCCGAGCGGGCAGGCCTCGGGTGCCGCGGGGAGCAGCAGCAGCACGTCGGCCGCGCGGGCGAGCGCGCTTTCGGCGCGCGCGGTGATG
>DAHUXX010000132.1 GCA_027306955.1 Acetobacteraceae bacterium
TGTGGGTGCGGCGCATCGACCTCAACTATGTCGAGAACGTCGTCGGCGGTTTTCGCTCTGCCGAGGGGCTGAAGCTGTTCACCGGCCGCATGCGCCTCATTCCCCAGGCGGCCGACGACTTCAAGCTCAAGGCCGCGGAGACGCTGGCGTGGCTGGACAAGCAGCTTGCCGGCCGGACCTGGGTCTGCGGCGATCGCATGACGCTCGCGGACATCATGCTCTTCGTCTTCGTCGATTTCGCCGGCCAGGTGAAGCAGCCCTTCGACCCCGGGCTCAAGACCATCGGCACGATCTGCGAACGCATGAAATCCAGGGCGAGTGCCGCCGCATGAGCGAACCCTGCGATCTTTCCGCGACCGAGGCGCGCGCGCTGATCGGCCGGCGCGCCCTCTCGCCGGTGGAGCTGCTGGAAAGCTGCATCGCCCGCATCGAGGCGACCGACCACGCGATCAACGCCATGGTGGCGCGCGACTTCAAGCGCGCGCGCAAGGCCGTCAGTGAGGCCGAGGCGGCGGTGATGCAGGGTGAGCGGCTCGGCGCGCTGCACGGGCTGCCGGTCGGCATCAAGGACCTCACGGAGACGGCTGGCCTGCGCACCACCTTCGGCAGCCCGATCTATCGCGACCACGTGCCGGCGCAGGACGAGACCATCGTCGCCGACCTGCGCGCGGCCGGCGCCATCGTCATCGGCAAGACCAACACGCCGGAATGGGGCGCCGGAGCGAATACCCGCAACGCCGTCTATGGCGCGACCGGCAACCCGCACGATCCCACGAAATCGGCGGCGGGCTCCTCCGGTGGCTCGGCCGCGGCGCTGGCGGCGGGTCAGGTGCCGATCGCGAGCGGCAGCGACATGGGCGGCTCGCTGCGCAACCCCGCCGCGTTCTGCGGCGTCGTCGGCTTTCGCCCCAGCCCCGGCGTGGTGCCGTCGGCCAAGCGCGGGCTCGGCTGGTCGCCGCTTTCGACGGAAGGCCCGATGGCGCGCAACGTGCGCGACCTGTGCCTGCTGTTCTCCGCCATGGTCGCCGACTACAGGGAGGACCCGCTGGCGGCGACGATCCATGGCCGCCATGTGCGCGCGCCGGGCGAATTCCATCCGCCGCCGCAGGTCGATCTCGCCACGTTGCGCGTCGCGATCACGCCGGATTTCGGCTTCGCGCCGACCGAGAACCACATCCGCGAGGTGTTCGCCGAGAAGACCGGGCTGTTCCGCCATATCTTCGCGCAGGCCGAGGACGCGACGCCGGATTGCAGCGGCGCGGACGAGGCCTTCGCCATCCTGCGGGCCAAGAACTTCCTCGCCTCGCACCTGGAAAAGACGCGCAAGACGCCGGACCTGGTCGGCCCCAACGTGCACGCCAACGTCGAGGAGGGGCTGCGCTACACGGCCGAGGACGTGGCGCGCGCCGAGGTGCTGCACACCAACCACTACCGTCGCTGGCAGCAATTCTATTCGCGTTTCGACATCGTGCTCTCGCCGTGCATGACCATCAGCCCGAGGCCGTGGCGCGAGCTCTATCCCGCCGAGATCGACGGCAAGAAGACCAAGAGCTACTTCCACTGGCTGGCACTGCCCTACGCGGTGACGCTGGCGACGCATCCGGCGGTCGCACTTCCGGTCGGGCGAGACCGCCACGGCATGCCGTTCGGCCTGCAGATCGTGGGCCCGCGCGGCGGCGACGCGTTCGTGCTCGGCGTCGCGGCGGCGCTGGAGGCGGCACTCGCGGGCGACCCGCGCACCGCGCGGCCCGTCCCAGACATCGCGAAGCTCAAGGCAGCGCCGCCGATTTCCTCGATGCCGGAGTTTCTGGGGTTCGCGTAGGAAACGACCTTCATGCCTATGGAGTACACATCATGAAGCGCTCGTCCCTGACACGCGTCGTCCTCGCCGGTCTCTTCGTCATCACCGCCGCCGGAGCCGGCGGCACGATCCTGGCCACGGCGCCCGCGCTGGCTGCGCATGGCGGCAATGGGGGCGGCAATGGGGGCGGCAACGGGGGAGGGAATGGCAACGGCAACGCCAACGCCGGCGGCCATGGCGCTTCGGCCAGCGCGGCTGACCACGCGAACGCCGGCCGGGGCGCCGCCGCGGCTTCCTCCGGCCAGCTCGCTTCCGCGCTCGGTGCGCTGAACGCCGCCCACGCCAGCCCGGCGGCTCTCGCTCATGCGGCTCCGAACTCGATGCCCGGGCAGCTCGCCACCTACGACAAGGCGATGCTCGCTGCCCTGGCGATGCCGGACAGCACGCCGGCGCAGGTGACCGCACGCAACACCGCCATCGCCGCCGCCCGGACGCAGCTCGCCACGGCCACGAACAAGTCTCTCACGCCCGCGGTCGTGGAACGCGTCGACGGCATGCTCGACCTGCCCGCCAGCGATCCGTCGCTCGGTGCCAGTTCGTCCGATTAGAGCAGCCTCCGACCAGATAGAATCATCTGGTCGGAGGTTGCTCTAACCGCTCTTCCTGCGGCGGTTGAGGAACGCCTCCATCCGCCGCACCGGCTCGGCGCTGGTCCACGCGGCGGCGAAGGCGTCGATCCCGCGTGCGGTGGCCTCGGCGGTGGTCGCGTCCTCCCAGTCGCGCATCAGCCGCTTCTGCGCGCGCACCGCGTCCGGGGCACCCGCCAGGATCGCCGCGAGCACCCGCTCGATCGCGGCGTCGAGTTCCGCCTGCGGCACCACCTCCTCCACGAGGCCCCAGATCAGCGCCGTCGGCGCCTCGATCATTTCGCCGGTGAGCAGCAATCGCCGGGTGCGCCCCCAGCCGATCAGGGACGGCAGCAGCGCCGCCTCGATCACCGAGGGAATGCCAAGCCGCACCTCCGGCATGCCCATGCGCGCGTCGGCGGCGGCGACGCGCAGGTCGCAGGAAGCCGCGATCTCGAGCCCGGCGCCCAGCGTGTAGCCGGCCATGCGCGCGATCACGGGCACGTGCAGCGTGCGGATCGACTCGCTCACGCGGTGCAGTGCCGTGATGAAGCCGCGCGCGGTGGTGGGGTCGAGCCCGACCATGGCGCGCACGTCGGCACCGCCAATGAAGGCGCGCTCGCCCTCGCCGGCGAGCACCAGGGCGCGCAACTCGTGCCGGCGCATCAGCGCGCGGATCGCGCCCGAGAGTGCCTCCATCCCTTCGCGGTCGAGCACGTTGAGCCGGGCGGCGTTGCGCCAGGTGATGCGCGCCACCTCGCCCTCCTGCCTGGTCTCGAACGCGGTCGTCACATCCGGCGCGGTCATGGGTTCCTCCTCGGGCGACGGGTGGGGCTGGACATGTCGTCCGGCGCCGCCAATCTGACTCGATTGCAACGCGGGAGGAAACCCATGACACAGCCGAGCGGGACACAGGCGACATTGGGCGGCGGCTGCTTCTGGTGCCTGGAGGCGGTCTATCTGGGGCTGCGCGGCGTGACGCGCGTGGTCTCGGGCTACGCCGGCGGGCACGTGCCCAACCCGACCTACAAGCAGGTCTGCGGCCACACCACCGGGCACGCCGAGGTGGTGCAGATCGATTTCGACCCCGCCGAGATCAGCTACGAGGATCTGCTGCGCGTGTTCTTCACCGTCCACGACCCGACGACGAAGGACCGCCAGGGGAACGATATCGGCTCGCAGTACCGCTCCATCGTCCTCGCCCACAACGCGGCGCAGGAGGCGGCGGCGCGTGCCATGACCGCGGAGATCGAGGCCGCGAAAATCTGGCCGGCACCGATCGTGACCGAGGTGGTGAGGCTCGAGAAATTCTGGCCCGCAGAGCCCGAGCACCAGAACTATTTCGCCCGCAACCCGTGGAACGGCTATTGCCAGGCGGTGGTGGCACCCAAGGTGCAGAAGTTCCGGAAAACCTTCGCTGACCGGCTGAAGGCGCGCGCGGCGTGAGCACATACGAGACGCTGGCGCTCGACACGCCCGCCGAACACGTCCTGCGCGTCACGCTCAACCGGCCGGAGGTCGCCAACGCGCTCAACACGCGCATGGGCGAAGAGATGCTCGCCGTGTTCGACGGGCTGTGCGCGGCGCCCGACACGGCGCGCTGTGTCATCGTCACCGGGCAGGGCGAGCGCGCCTTCTGCGCCGGCGGCGACCTCAAGCAGCGGCTCGGCATGACGGACGCGCAATGGCAGGCGCAGCACCTGGTGTTCGAGCGCATGGTGCGCGCCATGGTGGCCTGCCCGATCCCGATCATCGCCGCGGTGAACGGTGCCGCCTATGGCGGCGGCTGCGAAATGACGCTGGTCTGCGACTTCGCTTACGC
>DAHUXX010000156.1 GCA_027306955.1 Acetobacteraceae bacterium
CGACGGTCTGAGAAAGGCCCCGATGGCCGCCCGGCGCGCAGCGGCCATCGGGAGCGCGGGGAAGCGTTCCGCGGTTCTTAATTCGCGAGCAACCGCTCCGCGATCTGCACCGCGTTCAGCGCCGCGCCCTTCAGCAGCTGATCCCCCGCCACGAACAGCGACACGGTGCGCCCCGACGGGTCCGACAAGTCCTGGCGGATGCGCCCGACGAGCACGAGGCCCTGGCCCTGCGCCTCGTTGGGCATCGGGAAATGGTTCGATGCCGCATCGTCCACGATGCGGATGCCTTCTGCCGCCTCCAGCAACGCACGGGCGCGCGCGGGCGTCATTCGTTCCGATAGCGCAACAGACAGCGCGATCGCGTGCGCGCGCAGCACGGGGACGCGGATGCAGGTGACACCGATCGGCATCTGGGCCGAGAGGATGCGCCGCGTTTCCGCCATCACCTTCAGCTCCTCGCCGTTGTGCAGCGTCTCGGGATCCACCGCGGCGTCGTGGCTGAAGAGGTTGAACGCGTAGGGGTGGCGCATGACGCGCGGCTCATACGCGCGGCCTTCCAGCGCCGCCTCGGTCGCGTCGCGCAGCTCCGCCATCGCCGCCGCGCCGGCACCGGAGGCCGCCTGATAGGTTGCGGCCTGGATGCGCAGGATCGGCTGCGCGCGGTGCAGCGGCGCCAGCGCCACAGTCATGATGATGGCGACACAATTGGGGTTGGCGATGATGCCAGTATGGTCGGCGATCGCCCCGGCGTTCACCTCCGGCACGACGAGAGGCACGTCCGGCGCCATGCGGAAGGCGGAGGAGTTGTCCACCACGATGGCGCCGGCGGCGACCGCCTCGGGGGCGAAGCGGCGCGAGACGGAGGCACCGGCGGAAAACAGCGCGAGGTCGACGCCAGCGAAACTGTCCGGGCCGAGCGCCTCCACGGTGAGTTCCCGCCCGGCGAAGGGCATGCGCTGGCCGGCGGAACGTTCGGACGCCAGCAGCCGCAGGGACGCCGCGGGAAATCCGCGCGCCGCGAGGGTCGCTAGCAGTTCCTCCCCGACGGCGCCGGTGGCCCCGACAATGGCGACGTTCGGGTTCGCCGGCAGCGAGCGGCCTTGGCCCTGCTGGGCGGGGCTTTGGGGAGGGGGATAATCCATGACGCTTGCTCCTGTGGTTGGAGCCGGAAGCGCGGGGACTCTCTGGAACACCCCGCCGCGACCGGCGGGGCCTCTTGGGTTCAGGCGGCTGTTGCCGCGCGCACACGCAAGAGGACGCCCGCCAGGGACGTCTTCTTCGTCGTCATGCGCTTGATCGCGATGATCATGGCGGCGGGTTAATGCCGCGGGGCCGGGCACGTCAAGGGTGTCACCTGGGCAGCAGGATCGTGGCGGCGAGGTTGTTCGTCCCCGGCATCGCCGCGTAATGCGCACGTATTGCCGCCCTCGTCCGCGGCGTCAGGAGCACGTCGGATGCGGCGGGTACGGCGAGCGCGATAGCGGAGTAACCGCCTGCCGCAAGGCGTCGCAAGAAGGGAGTTTCGTCGCAGGCACGGGATAGAAAGCCCTGGTATTGGTTGAATATATCCACGGCGAAACCTCGTTTGGCCCAGTAACACAGAGCCAGATCCTCGCAGATGACGGGATCGGGCTCGACACGAAGGACGGCAACGGTCGCACGCACCCGCGCCGCCTCAGCGAGCGTCTCGCGCACCCAGGGACGAACGAGAATGACGTCCCGAGGCGCGTTCAGCAGGCCAAGAAGGACCAGCGCACCGCCCGTGATACTGATCGTCAGCAGGCGCGGTGCGCGCGCACCCGACCCGAGCGTCGCGGAAAACCTGGTAAGCGCGTGTGCGCCAGCGAGGGACACGGCCAGGAAGAGATCAAAGAACGCGTTGTGCGACACGCCTGAGCCAGCGGCGCCGAGCGCCCCGACCATAAGTGACGCCACCGCATAGAGCAGCAACAACGCGGCGTGCCGGTCGCGCATGGGCCGCAGCAGGATCAGCGCGGGGAGGGCGAGGGGTACCTGGACGGGGAATAGGTATAAAATTGTGTATCGGTACGCGCGGACCGCTGACCAGACGCGCGGCGCCCCCAAGCCGGCAACGAAATTATAACCAAATGCGCCATAGGTGGCAGCGAGCCCGGTGATACCAGCGAACGCAAGAACGACGACGAAGACCAGCCCGCGGCGGGGCTGGTATCGCAACAGCCAGAGGCTCGCGGCTATTGGGATGCCGAGCAGGCTGTGCTTGACGAACAGACCGACAGCAACGAGCAGAGCAGCTCCAATGGCCGAGGGTTTGCCGTCATCGCGCACCAACAGGAGCAAGCCCGCCAGCGATAGCGCATGACCCAGCATCTGCGGGTCATCAACGCCGATGTAATGGTGAAATTGCACCGCGAGCATGCCGAGAAACAGTATCGGCGCGAACAGCGCTGCCACTCGGTCCGCGCCGGATGCGCGTGGGATGGCGTAGAGAAAGAGAGCGACAGCGGCGAGTGCCACCCACGCGACGATGCGCCCGGCGAAGATCGCGTCCGGAACAATGCGGGTGAGCGCGCCCACAAGCAGAAACGAGAGCGGGGGGTAGTTGTTGGTGATCGCCGCACAAGGTGGCGGGTAAAGAGCTCCAGCCCTCGCCGCTTCTGCGAAGTACGCGTTCCAACCCTCGTTGAAGTTCAGCAACAAGGGAAGCGTTGAACGCCACGCGAAGAAACCGTAAAGAAAAACCAGCAAGATCGCGCAAATGACCAGAAGTGCTCTCTCGCCGCGAAAGGGACGCAGCATCGCCGTCATCGCCCGAGGGGGCCCGGCTCGTTCAGCCCGGCGGCGGCGGCCCGAAGTGTCGAGCCCCCAAGCTCGAGCGGCTTGCCTTCCTTGCGCCACCGCGAGGAGCCCCCGCCGACATGCGCGCGCCGCGCTGCGGGGATGGGGCCTCGGCCGGCAAGGCCTGTAACGCCTCCCGGTCCGGCGCAGGCCTCGAGGACGCCTGTGATGGCCCACGTGAGGCCAAGGAAGGCATGATATGCTGGCATGGCAGGCCGATTATCACCGCCGGCCGCCAAAGGCCAAGTGTCGGCGCCGCCGCCTACAGCCCGCTGCCGAACCTCGCCATGATCACGATGATGGCAATCTGCAGCACCCCCTGGAAGCCAACGCCGTAGACATAGAAGCGCATCAGTTTCGCGATGCGCGCGCCGTCCGGGTGCGGCTTGCGCAGCTCGAAATAGACTTTGAGGTTGATCGGCAGCAGCACGCCAAGCCCCTGGATCGTGAGGATGGTGATGATCACCAGCGCCCCAGCGACCCAGGCGAATTGCGGCCAGGACAGGGCAAGGAAGCCGACACGCCCGGCAAGATACCAGCCCGCCGTGCCTGTTATCGCCGCCAGCGTGAGCATCAGGAACAGCATCTTGGGCATCAGCCGGCAGGCGATGGCGCGGCGCGCCGGCGGCGGCACCTGCCGCATGATCGGCCCCATCACGAACCCCATGAATAGATCGATCCCGGTCCAGAGCACCCCGGCGAAAATATGGATGAAGGTCAACGGCCAGAGGCTGGGGGTGTTGATCGCGACGGCCAGGCAGAGGACCGACAGCGCAACCCAGATCAGGTTCCAGGGATTGATCCCGGGAAATTCGTCAACTGACGCGGCCGCATTCGCAGTGACTGACATGTAGCACTTTAGCCACACCTGACAGCTATCTGGCAAGTTTGTAAGGAAGCTTACATCACATTGATTTTGATCAAGGTGGTCGCAAGTTCGGTGTTAGAATTGAAGCCGGTCCAATCGGAGGATGTCGTGATGCGAATGCGGCTGGCGCTGGGTACCGTCCTAGCTCTCTCTTTCATCGCGGCGGCGCTGCCGCTGCACAACGCGCAGGCGGCGAACATCGCCGCGGGCAAGCGGGTCTTCCGCCAGCGCTGCGCGATCTGCCACAGCGACGAGAAGGGCGAGAACAAAATCGGCCCCTCGCTGTTCGGTGTCGTCGGACGCAAGGCGGGAACGGAGGCCGGGTACAGCTACTCGCCGGCCAACGAGAAGAGCGGCCTCACCTGGGACGAAGCCACGCTCGACCGCTACCTGCAGAACCCGAGAAAAATGATTCCGGGAACCAAGATGAGCTTCCCCGGCATGCCGAACGCAACCCAGCGCGCGGACGTGATTGCGTTTCTCGCGACGCTCCATTGATCGAGATCAAAGAGTAGCGCGCCGTAATAATCAAAGTTCCGCAATGACGTCGTCATGCGTCTCTTTCGGAGGTTTAGGATGAACAGAGGAGCGTATCGTACAGCCGGCTTCCCGCCATGGCGGGCCCTGGCCGTTTTATTGCCGGTGCTGTTGTTGTGGAGCATGCGCCCGGCACAGGCCATACCGGCCTTCGCGTCGCAGACGGGGCAGCCTTGCACCGCCTGCCACGTCGGCGGGTTCGGGCCGCAGCTCACTCCCTTTGGCCGCGCCTTCAAGATCGGCGGCTATACGATGAGCGGTGGACAGGGCCTCGCCTCGAAGATTCCGCTCTCGGCGATGGTGCTGGCGTCGTTGACCCAGACCACCTCCAACCAGCCGACACCCGCGGCGCCGCATTTCGCGCGCAACACAAACCCGGCGATCGACCAGATCAGCGTCTTCCTCGCCGGGCGCATCAATGACTATCTCGGCGGCATGATCCAGGGCACCTATGACGGCATCGGCGTCGCCGAGGCGCTCGACAACACGGATCTGCGCGCGACCGACGAGTTCGACATCGGCAGCAACACGCTGCGCGTCGGCCTATCGATCAACAACAACCCGACGGTGCAAGACCCGTACAACTCCACCTTCGGGTGGGGCTATCCGTATGTCGCATCCGCGCTCGCGCCGACGCCCACCGCCTCGCCGTTGCTGGCGGGCGCGCTGGCAGGCAACGTCGCGGGCGTGACCGCCTATGCCTGGTGGAACTCGCACCTCTACATCGAGGGTGGCGCTTACCAGGTGCTGGACGACCGCATCGCCAAGACGCTGGGTGTCTATCCGCAGGCGGGCAACGGCTCCGGCGCCATCCCCTATGCCCGCATCGCCTATGAGTGGGATTGGGGCGACAACTCCCTCGAGGTCGGCGGGCTCTACCTGCACGCCGATCTTCAACCCGTGGACACGGTCGGCGTGGGCAGCGATTCCTACACCGATTACGCCATCGACTCGCAGTACGAGTACCTCGGCGACGGGCCCAACCTCTACACGCTGAGCGCGATCTTCACGCACGAGGAGCAGAACCTCCGTGCCACGTATGCGACCGGCGGGGCCGCCTCACCGCACCACACGCTGAACGACCTCCGCGTGACCGGCACCTGGGTGCGTGACCAGACCTACCAGTTCAGGCTCGGCATGGACGAGACCTACGGTACGGGTGACGCGGTTATCTACGCGCCAGGGGCGGTAAGCGGCAGCAACAAGGGCAGCCCCAACAGCACCGCCTTCATCGCCGAGGTCGACTGGATCCCGTTCGGCAAGGAAAAGTCCTGGGCCAGGCCTTTCGCCAACATGAAACTCGGGCTGCAGTTCACCGCCTATACCGAGTTCAACGGTGGCAGCAGCAACTACGACGGGTTCGGTCGTAACGCGGCCGGGAACGACACACTCTACGCCTTCGCCTGGTTCCTCTTCTGATCCCAGGCAAACCGAACTCGCGACGCACGCCGGACCAGGCCCCCTGGTCCGGCGTTGCCGTTTCAGGCGCTTTGTTTAGGCGCCCTCGATGATGGTGACGTCGAGCATGCCGATCCCTTCAATCTCGGCCACCACGCGATCGCCCACGGAGAGAAACGTTCCCTTCGGCGCGCCGACGCCGGCGGGCGTGCCGGTCAGGATCACGTCGCCGGCATCGAGCGTCATGATGCGCGAGGCGATCGCTATCTGCTCGGCGATCGAGAAGATCATGCCCGCCGTCCGTGCATCCTGCTTCACCGTGCCGTTGACCGAGAGCTTCAGCGCCAGGTCCTGCGGGTCGCCGATGGCGGCGGCGGGCACCAGGCGCGGGCCCATCGGGCAGCACGTGTCGTGCGCCTTACCGGCGACCCAGTCCAGCTTGTAGAACGTCTCCGGCGCGCGGTTGAGGTCGCGGGCGGAGAAGTCGATCGCGACCGTGTAGGCGGCGACATGCGAGAGCGCGTCCCGCACGGAGACGGCGCGGGCGGTCCGGCCGATCACGGCGGCAAGCTCCACCTCCCAGTCCATCGCCTTGGTATCGAGCGGCCTGCGCACCGTCGCACCCGGCCCGACCACGGCGTTCCTCGGCGGCTTCATGAAGAAGAACAGGCGCTGCGCTTCCTTGCGCAGGTCCGTGACCCCCATCTCCCCGCAGTGGTCGTAGTAGTTGGCGCCGGCGCAGAGGATCTTGCCGGGGTAGAGCAGCGGCGCCAGGCGTGGCGCCTCCGCGACCCCGTCCGCGGGGTCGGGCCGCAGCGCATCGAGCGCCGCGGCGGCGCGCGGCCAGTCAGCGAACAGGGCTGCGACGCTGGTCATACCCGCGAGCCCCGCGCGGGCCAGCGAAGCCTCCAGCCGGTAGAGCCTGCCGCCGTGCTCCACGCAGGCGAGCGGGGCCCCCGCGGCGGCGATGGTGGCCAGCGACCAGGTTGGGTTCGTCATCTTGGACCCCGTGTTGTTATGGGCGCGACCGTATTTTGTGGAATTGCGTTGTCAATCGCGCCAAGCGGCCTGCTCGCGGCTGGCCCGGCGGGATTTGCTCACCCGGCCAATCTGTGGTCGCCTGCACGCCGCAATCGCCCGAGGCCATCATGTCGCTGACCAATGCCCCCGATCCCGCAATCCGCCGCGCCATCGTCGAGCAGGATCTCGCCAACGTGCTGCACCCGATCGTCCAGCACCGCGCGCTCGAGAAGAAGCAGATGGTGGTGGCGGGGGGCGGAGGCTCGACCATCCGCGACGCCGACGGCACCGAGTACCTCGACGCGATGGCCGGCCTGTGGTGCGTCAACATCGGCTACGGGCGCCACGAGCTGGCACAGGTCGCGGCCGAGCAGATGGAGCAGCTCGCGTATTTCCCGCACACAGCGATGAACGAGCCCGCTTCGCAGCTCGCGGCCACGATCAACACGCTGATGGGCGGTGACTGCCATGTCTATTTCGTCAATTCCGGCTCCGAGGCGAACGAGGCGGGCTTCAAGATCGCGCGGCAATGGGCCAAGCAGGAATACCCGGGCCAGTTCCGCTTCAAGACGATCAGCCGCTACTACGCCTATCACGGCACCACCATGGCGACGCTGGATGCCGGCGGCATGGGCGAGCGCAAGGGAAAGTTCGAGCCCTATTCCGGCGACTTCGTGCACGTCGCACCGCCGACCTGCTACCGCTGCCCGTTCGGCCTCACGCACCCGTCCTGCGGCATGGCCTGCGTCAAGAACATGGAGGCGACGATCCTCGGCGAGGGGCCGGAGAGTGTCGCGGAAGTGATCGTCGAACCGGTCATGAGCGGCGTCGGCATCGCGGTGCCGCCCGACGAATATCTGCCGGCGGTGGAGGAGATCTGCCGGCGCTACGGCATCCTGTTGCATGTGGACGAGGTCATCAACGGCTTCGGCCGCACCGGCAAAATGTTCGCGCACCAGCACTACGGCGTGAAGCCCGACATCATTGCGGTGGCGAAGGGAATCTCCAGCGCCTACCTGCCGATCGCTGCGACGGTGGTGCGCAACCGTGTGTTCGAGAGCTTCCTCGGCGAGCCGGATTCGAACCGCCAGGTGATGCAGGTGAACACCTATGGCGGCCATCCGGTCTCGGCAGCCGTGGCGCAGCGGAACATCGAGATCATGATGCAGGAAAAGCTCGCCGAGCGTGCGGCGGAGACCGGCGCCTATTTGATGGGCGGGCTGCGCGGCCTGTTGAAGCATCGCAACGTCGGCGATGTCCGCGGCAAGGGCCTGCTGTGCGGCGTGGAGCTGGTGAAGGACAAGGCGACGAAGGAGCAGCTCGACAACGCGACGATGCAGGGCGTGATCGACGCGTGCAAGGCGGTGGGCGTGATCGTGGGCCGCGCCGGCAGCGGCAGCCGCTGGGGCACGGTGGTGGCACTGTGCCCGCCGCTGGTGGTGACGCACGCGGAATGCGACCGCATCGTCGAGACGCTGGACAAGGCGATCGCGGCGATTCCCGCTTAGTGCGCGGCGCCGCCTGGCGCCTCTACGCCTTCGGCAGCCTGCCCATCAGGTAGAACTCGTCGTTCGGCCTGAGGCTGATCAGGTTCGCGAGCCGGTTGGACAGCGCGAAGAACGCCGCGATGGCGCCGATGTCCCACACGTCTTCGCGCGTGAAGCCATGTGCCTCCAGCGCCGCGATGTCTTCCTCACTCACCGTCTCCGCCTCGCGCGAGACGCGCATCGCGAAGGCAAGCATCGCGCGCTGGCGCTCCGTGATGTCGGCCTTGCGCCAGTTGGTCGCGACCTGGTCGGCGATGCGCGGCGCGCGCGCGCGGATGCGCAGGATCGCGCCGTGCGCCACGACGCAATAGAGGCACTGGTTGGCGCCGCTGGTGGCG
>DAHUXX010000188.1 GCA_027306955.1 Acetobacteraceae bacterium
TCGTTGTACGGGGCGACGAGGGTCTCCCGGACGATCGAGGCCGGCACGCCCGCCGAGCCGGGTAAGGCCTGCGTCGCGACGCCCGAGCCGGCCCGAGCGAGGAGCCCGTCCGAGTGGCCGTGGTAGCCGCCCGCGAACATCACCACCTTGGACCGGCCGGTCGCGCCCCGGGCGAGCCGCACCGCCGACATCGTCGCCTCGGTCCCCGAGTTCACGAAGCGCAGCCGTTCCATCTCGGGCACGGCGGCGCGGATCTTCTCGGCAAGCTCGTGCTCGAGCGGGGAGGGAGCACCGAACGAGAGCCCACGGCGGGCCGTCCGGGCGACGGCGCGCACGACGGACGCCGGCGCGTTGCCGAGGTGGTTGGCCCCCCAGGACCCCACGAGGTCGAGGTACCGACGACCGTCCACGTCGAAGAGGAACGCCCCGCGCCCCCGTGCGAAGAAGACGGGGCTGCCTCCGACCGCACGGAACGAACGGACCGGCGAGTCGACCCCACCGGCGAGGACCCGTTCGGCCCGGCGGAACAGCGCCCTGGACCGCGATCCGGGCGAGCGCGGCACCGTCACTCGAGGCCCTCGGCGAGCTCGAACATCCGCCGCGGCGTGACGCGCCGCGTGGTGGGCGCGGTGCGCGCCGTCGACGGCGTCTCCTTCGAGGTGCGCCAGGGCGAGACGGTGGCGCTGGTGGGCGAGAGCGGCTCCGGCAAATCCACCACCGGCTACGCGCTGCTGCGCCTCACGGCCGCGACCGGGCATGTCGCCTTCGCCGGCGCGAACGTGCTCACCATGCCGGTACCCGCGATGCGCCAGCTGCGCGCGCGCATGCAGATCGTCTTCCAGGATCCGGTCGGCAGCCTTTCGCCGCGGCTCTCGGTGGCCGACATCGTCGCGGAGGGGCTGAGCGTGCACGCGCCCGCGATGGCGAGGGCGGAGCGCGAGCGGCGCGTCGCCGCGGCGCTGGACGAAGTGGGGCTCGGCGAGGACGCGATGCACCGCTACCCGCACGAGTTCTCCGGCGGTCAGCGTCAGCGCATCGCGATCGCGCGCGCCATGGTGCTGAACCCCAGCTTCGTGGTGCTGGACGAGCCGACCAGCGCACTCGACATGTCGGTACAGGCGCAGATCGTGGGGCTGCTGCAACGGCTGCAGCGCGACCATGGCCTGGCTTACCTCTTTATCAGCCACGATCTGCGCGTGGTGCGCGCGATGGCGCATCGCGTCGCGGTGATGCGCGCCGGCCAGATCGTCGAGACCGGCCCCGCGGAGGCGATCGTCACCGCGCCGCGGCATCCTTACACGCGCGCGCTGATGGCGGCAGCCTTCGACCTCGAAAGCGACGAGCTGGAAGACGGCTGACCGCGCGCTGCCGCGACCCTATTGCAGCGGCTCGACGCCGCCGCCCCTGGGTGCGAGCCCGCGCCGCTGCAAGCACGCGATATACGCCCTGCGGCGGGCGATCGGCAGCTCGTGCCGCGCGATGTACTGCTGCGCCATGGAGCCGCCCGAGGTCTCGGCGATCAGCCGCGCCACCTCCGGGCTGTTGTCGGCCTCGGCCTGACACTGGCCCTGCGGCGTGGAGAGGTCGGGGGGCGGGGAGCAGCGCGCGAGCGCCAGGGGCAGCGCGAGCGCCGCGAAAAGTGTGAGGGTTTTCATGCGGCGGCGATCCAGTCCTCGATCAGGCGTCGCGCGATGCTGTCCCCGCGCGGCAGGGAGAAGCCGAGCGACGCCGGGTCGCGCAGCTCGGCACGGGTGAACCAGCGCGCGTCGCTGAGTTCCTCGGGGGCGATGGTGATCTCGTGCGAGACCGCCTGGGCGTAGTAGCCGAGCATGATGGAGGCGGGAAACGGCCAGGGCTGGCTCGAATGGTAGCGCACGCGGCCGACCATCACGCCGGTTTCCTCGCGCACTTCGCGCGCCACCGCCTCCTCGAGGCTTTCGCCTGGCTCCACGAAGCCGGCCAGCGTCGAATACATGGTGGCGTTGGGGAAGCGCTGGGAATGGCCGAGCAGCGCGCGCTCGCCGTCCGTCACCAGCATGATCACCGCGGGGTCGGTGCGCGGAAAATGGCTGGCGCCGCAGCCGGTACAGCGCATCACGTGTCCGGCGCTCACCGGCTCGCAGGGGGCGCCGCAGACGCCGCAGAACCCGTGCCGGCTGCGCCAGTGCATCAGCGCGCGCGCATGCGCGAGCATCGCCGCCTCGTGCCCCGCGAGCAGACCGGCGACGGCGCGCAGATCCGTGAACGCCCCCAGGGCGGCCGGCAGCAGCGTTGCCGGATCCTCGATGGCGCTGACATCGACGGCGAACACGGCGCGGCCGGCATCGTCGAGGCCAAGCAGCGCCCAGCCGCCGGCGGTGAGCCGCAGTCCAGCCGCGATCTCCGCCCCCACCAGCACCGCCTCCGGCCTGCCCTCGGCGACGCCGCGCATCAGGTTGCGCGCGCGCCAGACGGGGGCGAACAGGGTGGCGGGATCGGCCAGCGCTCCCGCCACCCAGGCCTCGTCCTCCCGCCGCGCCGCAGCGCGGTCGAGCGGGTTGCCGGTATAGGCGTTGGCGCGAGAGGCTTCGATCAGCAGCACGCGGGCAGGCTGCCACGCACACCGCGCACCGGCAACTCTTCACCCGGCACGCTTGAGTAGAAGCCGCCGCGTGCTAAACACATCTTGGAAGGTCGGCGGCGGACGAGCGCCTCGCCAACCCGGTCAGGTCCGGAAGGAAGCAGCCGCAACGAGTTTCCGCCCGGGTCGCTGTCCGGCCTTCCACCGCGGCCCCACCGCAACCGCGTGATTCCCAATGGCGATGGAGCGATCTCTCCCGGCATGGCCATAAATCCGATGCATCGGGTCGTCTGATGGCGGGCTCGCTGTTCGGCGAGGAGCCGCCGGCGGAAGCACCGCCGCCCACCGAGGGGCCGGGCCTGTTCGGCGACGCCCCCGTGCCCGTGCCGGCCGCATCCGCCACGCCCTACCGGGTGCTCGCGCGCAAATACCGCCCGCAGACCTTCGACGACCTGATCGGGCAGGAAGCGATGGTGCGCACGCTGCGCAACGCCTTCGCCCAGAGGCGCGTGGCACACGCCTTCATGCTCACCGGCGTGCGCGGCGTCGGCAAGACGACCACCGCCCGCCTCATCGCCCGCGCGCTCAACTGCACCGGGCCGGACGGCAGGGGCGGGCCGACCGCGGACCCGTGCGGCGTCTGCCCCAACTGTGTCGCGATCCTCGCCGACCGGCACCCGGACGTAACGGAGATGGACGCCGCCTCGCGCACCGGCGTCGACGACGTGCGCGAGATCATCGAGGCGACGCGGTTCCGCCCGATGCAGGCGCGCATGAAGGTCTTCGTCATCGACGAGGTCCACATGCTGTCGCGCAACGCGTTCAACGCGTTGCTCAAGACGCTGGAGGAGCCGCCGCCGCACGTCACCTTCGTGTTCGCGACGACGGAGCTGCGCAAGGTGCCGGTGACGGTGCTCTCGCGCTGCCAGCGCTTCGACCTGCGCCGCATCGGCGCCGGCGAGCTCGCAGCCCTGTTCGGTCGCGTGGCGAAGGCGGAGGGTGTCGCGATCGAGGAGGCGGCGCTGCTCGCCATCGCCCGCGCCGCGGATGGCTCGGCACGCGACGGGCTCTCCCTGCTCGACCAGGCGATCGCGCAGCACGAGGCGGACCGGCCGATTGCCGCGGCACAGGTTGCCGACATGCTGGGCCTCGCGGATCGCACAGTGGTGTTCGACCTGCTGGAGGCGGTGCTGGGCGGGCGCGTGGCCGAGGCACTCTCCATCACCGCGCGGCTGCACGAGCTCGGTGCGGATCCCGGCCTGACGCTCTCGGACCTGCTGGAACTCGTGCACCTGCTGACCCGGCTGCGCAGCGTCCCGGCCCTGCGCGACGACCCGTCGCTGTCGGAGCTGGAACGGGTGCGCGGCGGCGCGCTCGCGGACCGGCTGGGCGTGCCGGACCTGGTGCGCGCCTGGCAGATCCTGCTGCGCGGCCTCGGCGAGGTGGAGCAGGCGCCCGACCGCAACGCGGCCGCCGAGATGGTGCTGATCCGCCTCTGCCACGCCGCCGACCTGCCGCCGCCGGGCGAGCTGGTGCGCAGGCTTTCCAGCGCCGCGCCTGCTGCCGTGGCCGCTTCCCCGTCCACGCCGGCGCCGGCGCCGGCGCCGGCGCCCTCGGGACCGGTCGCATCCGGCGGCGCGGCGCTGGCCCGCGCGATGCCAGCCGCCTCGCCCGCACCCACCGATGCACCGCGGCTTTCCGGCTGGCGCGACGTGGTCGCCTTGGCCGCGGGGCGCGAGCCGCTGCTGCACGCGATCCTGCTGCACGCGGCGCATCTCGTCCGCTTCGCGCCGCCAGTGATCGAGCTGCGGCCGGAGCCCGATGCCCCGCGCGATCTCGCAGCGCGGCTCTCCAGGCTGCTGCAGGATGCCACGGGGCGGCGCTGGACCATCGCGCTTTCGACCGACGAGGGAGAGCCCACGCTTGCCCAGCAGCGCGCGGCGGCGGAGGCAGCGCGGCACAACGCGGCGGCCGAGCACCCCCTGGTGCGCGCGATCCTGGCGGCGTTTCCCGGCGCCACGATCGGCCCGGTGCACGACGAGCGCGCGGACGCCTATGGGCTTGCGCCCAGCGAGGGGGAGGACGATCTCGGCGCCTATGTGCCGCCCGCCGCGGCGCCCGACGAAGACGACTTTCCAGACGACGATGTTCCGGTGGAGGACGCATGAAGAATTTCGCCGGCCTGATGAAGCAGGCCGCCCAGATGCAGAAGACGATGGAGACGATGCAGGAGCGCCTCGCCGCCGCGACGGTGGAGGGCTCGGCCGGCGCCGGCATGGTGGTGGTGACGCTTTCCGGCAAGGGCGAAATGCGCGGCATCCGTATCGACCCGAAGCTCGTCGATCCCGCGGAGACGGAGATGCTGAGCGACCTCATCGTCGCCGCGCATGCCGATGCCAGGCGCAAGATGGAGGCGCTGGCGGCGGAGGAGATGCGCGCCGCGACCGGCGGGATCGAGCTTCCCGCCGGAATGAAGTTGCCGTTCTAAGACTGGGGCCTTCAGGCCCCAGACCCCAGTTATCAGGGTCCAGGGATCTGAGATCCCTGGCGCGTGCGGGCAGAGCCCGCGAACCTTTGGATCGAGGATGGGCGGACCCGAAGTCGAACGTCTGATCGCGCTCTTGGCTAAGCTGCCGGGCATGGGCCCGCGCAGCGCGCGCCGTGCCGCGCTCAGGATGCTGGCGGAGCCGCAGACGCGCATGCTGCCGCTCGCCGCGGCACTGACCGACGCCGCGCGCACGGTTTCCGCGTGCAACACCTGCGGCAATCTCGACACCCGCAATCCCTGCATGGTCTGCGCCGACAACGCGCGCGATCGCGGCCTCGTCTGCGTGGTGGAGACGGTTTCCGATCTCTGGGCGCTGGAGCGCACGCACACGCATCACGGGCTGTATCACGTGCTCGGCGCCACGCTTTCGGCGCTGGGCGGGGTGACGCCCGCCGATATCGACCTTTCGCTGCTGCTGCGCCGGCTCGACGGCACGGTGCGCGAGATCATTCTCGCCCTGCCGGCGACGGTGGACGGCGCGGCGACCACGCATTGGCTGGCCGAAAAGCTCGCCCCTTCCGGCATCGCCGTGACCCGGCTCGCGCATGGCGTGCCGATCGGCGGCAGCCTCGACATCCTCGACGACGGCACGCTCGCGACCGCGCTCAGGGCCCGCCGGCCGGTAGAGTAGGCGGGCCTCAGGCCTCGCCGCGCCAGGGTGTCGCGACCGGCTCGAAGACGCGCAGCAGGTCGATGGCGCGGCGCGCGATCTGCTCGACGATTTCCGCGACGCTTTGCGGCTTGAGATAGAAGGCGGGAACCGGCGGCATGATCACGCCACCCGCCTCGGTCGCCGCCGCCATCGCGCGCAGGTGCCCGAGATGCAGCGGCGTCTCGCGCGCCAGCAGGATCAGCTTCCGCCGCTCCTTCAAATGCACGTCGGCGGCGCGCACCAGCAGGTTGTCGGCCTGGCCATACGCGATCGCCGCGAGCGTATGCATCGAGCACGGGGCGACGATCATGCCGCGCGTCGGGAACGAACCGGAGGCGATCGCGGCGCCGACATCGCCGGCGTCGTGGACAAAGCCGGCATGCCCGCGCAGCGTTGCCAGCGCGTCCGGTCCCGCCTCGTGGCGCAGCGTCCGCTCCGCGGCCGGGGTCACGACGACATGGGTCTCGGCCCCGAGCTCGGCGAGGATGTCGACGACGCGGAGCCCGATCGCCGCCCCGGACGCGCCGCTGATGCCGACGACGACGCGGGGCGTCATGGCGGGGCCGTGAATTTGAAGCCGGCGGACAGGCGCGGCCAGATCGCGTCCACGCGCTTCTTCACGTCCGGCGCCATGGCGAGCGTGCGGTTCCATGCGCGTCTTGTCTCGGCGCCGATCTTGCGAGTGGCATCGAGACCCATCTTGGCGCCGATCCCCGGCTCCGGCGAGGCGAAGTCGAGGTAGTCGATCGGCGTGTTTTCCACCACCATGACGTCGCGCGACGCGTCCATGCGCGTGGCGATCGCCCAGGCGATGTCGCGCCAGTCGCGCGCGTCGATGTCGTCGTCCACCACGACGATGGTCTTGGTGTAGCTGAACTGCGGCAGCATGCCCCAGAAGCCCATCATCACGCGCCGCGCCTGGCCGGGATAGGTTTTCCGGATCGAGACGATGGCGATACGATAGGAACAGGCTTCCGGTGGCAGCCAGACATCGACGATTTCCGGCATCTGGCGGCGGATGCTTGGCAATGCCAGGTCGTTGAGCACGGCGCCGATCACCGAGGGCTCGTCGGGCGGCCGGCCGGTGAAGGTGGTGAGGTAGACCGGGCTGCGCCGCATGGTGATGGCGGTGACGCGCATCACCGGAAAATTCTCGACCGAGTTGTAATAGCCGGTGTGGTCTCCGTACGGCCCTTCCGGCGCCGTCTCGGTGGCCGAGGCGTAACCCTCCAGCACGATCTCCGCGTCGGCCGGGACCAGCAGCGGCACGGTGAGCGCCGGGGCGACG
>DAHUXX010000196.1 GCA_027306955.1 Acetobacteraceae bacterium
CAAGCGGAAAATCCGCCTTCGTCACCAGCAGCAGGTTCTCGATTCGGATGCCGTATCGCCCGGGCGCGTAGAAGCCGGGTTCGTTGGAGAGGATCATGCCTTCCGCGATGGGCACGGGTTTCGCGGCGCGGCTGATGCTCACCGGGCCCTCGTGGACGGAGAGATAGCTGCCGACGCCGTGGCCGGTGCCGTGGTCGAAATCCTGTCCGGCGCTCCACAGCGCCGCGCGGGCGACAGCATCAAGATGCGGACCGGCGACGCCTTGCGGAAATGCAAGCATCGACAGCGCCAAATGGCCCTTGAGCACACGCGTGTAGGTCTCGGCGATGTCCACGGGCGGCGCACCCGGACCGGTCCAGACGGTGCGGGTGATGTCCGTCGTGCCCTCGGGGTACTGCGCGCCGGAATCGATCAGGAATGTTTCGTCCGGGTTGATCGGGCGGTCACTCTGCTCGGTGACGCGGTAATGGATGATGGCGCCATGCTCGCCAGCGCCGGCGATGGCCGGGAAGCTCTCGCCGCGGAAGCCCTCGCCTTGCCCGCGCAGGGCGAGCAGCTTCGCGGCGGCGGACATCTCGGTCTCGCGCCCCGCGGCGGTCTCGAGCCAACGCAGGAACCGGCAGACCGCGACGGCGTCGCGACGGTGGGCGGTGCGGGCCCCTGCCCGCTCCACCTCGTTCTTGCTGGCCTTTAGTAGGATGCAGGGGTCCGTGCCCGGCTTCACGGTGGCGCCGGCGGCGCGCAGCGTGGCGGCGAACCAGGCGGGGGTGGCAGCGGCGTCCACGCGCACGCGCTTGCCGGCCAGCGCTGCGAGCGCCTTGGGCAGCGCCTCCCGCTCGGCGAGCGAGACCGCGTTACCCCAGGCAGCGGCGACTTCGGCGGGCACTTTCTGGCGCGCCATGAACAGTTCGACCCCGGCATCGGCGTGCAGCAGGGCGAATCCGAGGCCGAAGGGCGTGTAGGGCACGTCGTGCCCGCGGATGTTGAGCAGCCAAGCGACGGAGGCGGGATCGGAGATCACGGCCGCATCCTCCGCGGCCTCGCGCAGCTTGGCGGCCGCTTCCTCGCGCTTGGCGGCGACGGTCTTGCCCGCGAAGGACAGCGGGTGCTCGGCAATGGGCGAGAGCGGCGGGCCAGGGCGGTCGCGCCAGACGGCGTCGACGGGGTTGCTGTCCATCGCGACCAGGGTGACGCCCGCCTCGGCGTAGCGGGCGAGGGTCTCCTCGGCGAAGAGCCACGGGTCGTAGCCGATACGGGCGCCTTTCGCGTTGCCGGCGAGCCAGGTTTGCGGGGGCTCCTCGATGAGGTGGCGGCATTCCCACCGCGCGGGGTCGGTCTGGGCGGTGGCCTGGAGCACGTAGCGGCCATCGGTGAACAGCAGAGCACGGTCGGCAAGGACCACCGCGAGGCCGGCGCTGCCGGTAAAGCCGCTGATCCAGGCCAGGCGTTCGGCATTGGCGGGGACGTATTCGCCGAGATGTTCGTCGGCGCGCGGCACCAGGAACCCGTCGAGGTTGCGACGTGCCAGCTCCTGGCGCAGCAATCTGAGGCGTTCGTCTGGATTCAAGGCATTGGGGCCCATTTCCCAGTCTCCATCTTTATGTCAGACATGCGTCATCTTCATGACTTCTATCCAGATACGGCGCAAAACGCATGGCTGAGGTTCCCAGGCGCCGCTACTCCCGCTCCGGCCCGGCGATCATATTGCACTGCACAAAGACCGCGTGACGAACGGCAGAACGGCCCGACGCCCGCCACGGCCTCCTTCAGACGGATGCAGACCATGACCACCCGCGTTGCCAAGGAAGAGATCGCGATCCTGATGCCGTCGCGCCTCACCCACTATTTCACCGACGACCACGACACCATGCCGGAGAACGACGAGCCGTCGCTCCTCGCGCGCATCGGCGCTGTCATTGCGCGCCTGCGCACCTGGCTCGCCGTGCACCGCGCCAACGAGGACGCGGTGAACGAACTGAACCGCCTGTCCGACCACGAACTTGCCGATATCGGCCTGGTCCGGTCGGACCTGCTGCGCGTGAACGACGCCCACTTCGCCGCGACCTACAACGCCGAGCGGGCCGCGGCCGGCGCCCACGGCCTCGCCGCCGGCCACGCGCACGGCTGAGGCGGCAGCACCCGGCAAGACCGGGCGCGCCGACGCGCGCGCTCATGCATCCGGTTTCGCCACGATGAGGGTCGCCCAGCGGCCTTCATCGTGGCGTTTCCGTAAGAGCAGTCCCTGCG
>DAHUXX010000214.1 GCA_027306955.1 Acetobacteraceae bacterium
CGCCCTGGACCAGGCCCTCGCGGCCATCGGGATGACGCCCGACACCACGGCGGCCCGCGCGGCGGTCGCGGTGGCGCGCGAGCGCCTGTCGGAGGCGCGGCGCGAGGAGACCGCCGCGCGCGCCACACACGCCGAGGCACGTCGCGCGCTGGAGACGGCACGGCACCGTCTCGCGGGCCTCGAATCCGAGCTCGCGGAATGGACGCGCCGGCACACGGACGCCGAGGCGCGCGTCGCCGATCTCGAGACACGGCGGGGCGAGGCCGCAGCGGCACGCGATGCCTGCGCCAGCCAGCCGGAGGAAATCGAGGCGCGGCGGATCGCCGGCATCGAGGCGCTGGACGCTGCGGAGCGCGCGCACGCCGCCTGCGCCGCGGCCCTGCAGGAAGCCGAGGAAGCGGCCAGCGCCGCCGACCGCGCCGCCCGCAGCGCCGAATCCCGCCTCGCCCAGGCGCGCGAGGAAGCGGTGCGCATCGAGGCAGCGCGCGAGGCCGCCGGCGCCGCGGTCGGCGCCGTCGCCGAACGCGTTCTGGAGCGCCTCGGCGCGGACGCGGTGCTGCCGGACCCGCCCGCCGGGCTCGACGAGGAGCGCGCCCGCCGGAAGCTCGACCGGCTGTTGCGCGAGCGTGACGAGATGGGGCCCGTCAACCTGCGCGCCGAGGTCGAGGCGGAGGAGATCGCCGGGCGTATCGAGGCAATCGTCAAGGACGGCGCGGAGCTCACCACCGCGATCGCCAAGCTGCGCGGCTCCATCGGCCATCTCAACCGCGAGGGGCGCGAGCGGCTGGCCGCGATCTTCGAGCAGGTGGACAACCAGTTCCAGGCGCTGTTCGCGCGGCTGTTCGGCGGCGGGCGGGCGCATCTGGCCCTCGTCGGCTCGGACGATCCGCTGGAGGCGGGGCTCGAGATCTACGTGCAGCCACCGGGCAAGAAGCTCGCGACCCTGTCATTGCTCTCGGGTGGCGAGCAGGCGCTGACGGCACTCGCCCTGATCTTCGCCGTGTTCCGCTGCAACCCCGCGCCGGTCGCGGTGCTCGACGAGGTGGACGCGCCGCTCGACGATGCCAACGTGGAACGGTTCTGCAATCTGCTCGACCACATGGCGCGCGACGGCGGCACGCGGTTCCTGGTGGTGACCCACCACCCGATGACAATGGCGCGGATGGACCGGCTCTACGGGGTGACGATGCAGGAGCGCGGCGTGTCCCGGCTGCTCTCCGTCGATCTCGCCCGCGCCTCCGCCATGGCGGAGTCAGCGCCGCTCGCCGCGGAATAGCGCCTGGCCGGACGTTGCCGGGCATCGTCTCTGTTGCGCAACATTGACGACACCACGCAGCAGGATGCAGGCTCGCGGCAGGAGAGACGCTTGTCGAGCAGCAGGGATACGCCGCAGCGGCGCGCCGAGTTCCAGTTCCGTCGGGGGCCGATCGTTCTGGGCGTAGCGCTATCGGGCGGTGGCGGCGCCCTCGTCGCGACCGGGACGTGGAACCAGCCGCTCTGGCACGGCCACCTCCACGTGCTCGACCTGCGGCTCCTGGAGAACGACATCGTCGCCGCCTTTGGCATGGCGATCGCGGCGTTCCTGCTGCTCACCCTGATCGCCCGCCCGCGGCTGGTCGTGGGCTTCGACGGGGTGCGCAGCAGCGGCTTCTTCCGCCACCGGCACGTCCCCTGGGACCGGCTCGGCCGCTTCGCCGTCATCGACGAGCTGGGTGGCAGGCGCCGCCGGCTGGAGGCGATCGCGCTGGCCCCGAGGGGACCGGCCGGAAAACCATCGCGCTTCGTGATTCCCGACGTCTACGACGCCCCGCCCGAGACCGTCGCCGGAACCATCGAGGCGATCCGCCTGGAGCACGGTATCGAGCCCGCGGCCCGCGCACCGGCACCAGCGGCGGGCGAACCGCTCGGCCTTGAGGGTCTCGCGGTGCCCTGGGTCACTCTGTCGCTAGCGCTGGTCATGTTCGCGATCTTCCTCGGCGAAATCGGCCTGCGCGGCGCCCCCGCGCGCGGCGTCGTCAGGCGCAACGTGCTGATCGCCTGCGGCGGCCTCACGCGTGCGGGCGTGCTGGGCCGCGGCGAATGGCTGCGGCTGTTCACTGCGACCTACCTGCACGCCAGCTTCGCCCACATCCTGGGCAACATGGCGGTGCTGCTGTTCCTCGGCTGGCGGCTGGAACGGCTGATCGGGCATGCCTGGCTTGCCGCCACCTTTGTGCTCTCCTCGGCGGCGGGATGGCTCGTCTCGCTCACGCTGCTGCCGCCAGGCGTGGTCGCGGTCGGCGCCTCGGGCGGCATCATGGGGCTGCTCGCGTGCGCCCTGGGCGCGAGCTTCCGCCTGCCCAAGGGCGACCTCGAACGCCGGCGCCTGCAGGTGTGGTCGCTGCGCATCGCGGTGCCAGCGCTGCTGCCGCTGCAGGGCATGCAGGGCGGCCTGGTCACCGACTACGCGGCGCATGCCGGCGGCGTGGTCGCGGGCGGCGCACTCGGGCTGCTGCTGCTCACGATATGGTGGCACCAGGCGGCGGAGACCGAACCCGGCTGGGAGGAACTCCGCCAGACCCTGCGCCGCCGCCGGTCCACCGCACTCCCGCCCGCGCGCAACCTCGCGGCCGTCGTCGCGCTGGCAGGCTTCGGCGCCACCGCCTACGCCGCCCTCCTCCTCGTGCGCACGTTCATGGGTTGATCCGCTGCGCGGCGGCGCCGCAGCGCATGATTGACCCCGCGCGTCATCCGGCGCGATGAAAGCCGATGTTCGCGTTCTTCGAACGCCTGCTCGAGCCAACGCAAGTCGATCCCTCGGCACCGCCGCCGACGATCGACTCGCCGCGCGCGCTCACGCGATTTTACTGGCACTTCGTGCGCCAGGCCCCGCGGCCTGATCGCGGCTCTGGTCGTGGCAGGCGGCGTGGTGGCGCTGCTCGACCTCCTGATCCCTGTCTTCATTGGCCGCATCGTCGCCCTGGTCAGCGCGCGCGGCACCGCGATCCTTGGCGCATGGCCGCAACTGCTCGGCATGGCGGCGGTGCTGCTGGTGCTGCGCCCCGCGGCCAATCTGGCCCAGAGCCTGATCACCGAACAGGCGATCGCGCCGGGCCTGTCCAACCTCATCCGCTGGCAGAACCACTGGCACGTGGTGCGCCAGGGCTGGACCTTCTTTCAGAACGATTTCGCCGGCCGCATCGCCAACCGCGTGATGCAGACCGGGCCAAGTCTGCGTGATTCCGTCGTCCAATCCATCGTCGCCGTCTGGTACATCGTCGTCTATGGCGGCTCGGCCATGCTGCTGCTGGCGGACGCGGATTGGCGTCTCGCGCTGCCCATCGCGTTCTGGTTCCTGATCTACGCGGGGTTGCTGCGCCTCTTCGTGCCGCGCATGCGGGAGCGTTCCCGTGCCGTCTCCGAAGTTCGCTCCGGCCTCACCGGCCGCATCGTCGATTCCTACACCAACATCCTGACGGTGAAGCTGTTCGCCCGCGCGGCGGACGAGGACGCCTTCGTGCGCGAGGCGCTTGATGCGCATACCGCGGCCTTCCGGCGCCAGCTGCGCATGATCACCACCTTCCGGTTCATCCTGGTGCTGACAAACGCGGCGATGGTGACGGGTACCGGCGGGGCTGCCGTTCTTCTGTTCGCCGCCGGGCGCATCCCGCTCGCGACCGTCGCGACCGCGCTGCCGCTGGCCTGGCAGATCGCCAACATCGCCGGCTGGGTGGCCCAGAACGTCACCACCATCTTCGAGAATGTCGGCGTCGTGCAGGACGGAATGCGCTCCACCGCCATCCCGCGCCGCCATCCGGACGCACCAAGTGCTGTGCCGCTCGTCATTGCGAAGGGAGACATCCGTTTCGAGAATGTCAGCTTCGGCTATGGGACCGAGCGCGGCGTGCTGCACGACCTCACGCTCACCATCGCAGCTGGCGAGCGTGTGGGCCTGGTCGGCCATTCCGGCGCCGGCAAGTCAACACTGGTCAACCTGCTGCTCGGCTTCTACGCGCCCGAGCGAGGCCATATCCTCGTGGACGGACAGGACGTCGCAAGCCTGACGCAGGAGAGTCTGCGCGCGGCGATCGCGATGGTGACGCAGGACACGTCGCTTCTGCACCGCTCGATCCGCGACAACATCCGATATGGCCGGCCGGACGCAACCGAGGCGGCGATCCGCCGCGCCGCGGAGCAGGCGGAAGCGGCGGATTTCATCTCGAGACTGGAGGATTGGGAGGGACGGCGCGGCTACGACGCCCAGGTCGGCGAACGCGGCGTGAAACTTTCCGGCGGCCAGCGCCAGCGCGTCGCGCTCGCCCGCGTGATCCTGCGCGATGCGCCGATCCTGGTGCTGGACGAGGCAACCAGCGCGCTCGATTCCGAGGTCGAGGCGGCAATCCAGTCCCAGCTCGAACGGCTGATGCGCGGGCGCACGGTGATTGCGATCGCGCACCGGCTTTCCACCATTGCCCGCATGGACCGCCTGGTGGTGCTGGAGCATGGGCGCATCGTCGAGCAGGGGGCACATGCCGAGCTGCTGCGCGCTGGCGGCGCCTATGCCCGCATGTGGCAGCGCCAGTCCGGAGGTTTCCTGGAGGCGGCGGATTAGGGTGCCGCAATAAGGCCGCGACGGGGACTGGGAAACGCCGGGCGCGTCCGCCAGACTCGGGCCATGACGCTGCGCTCCCGAATCACCGTGGACGGCATGGACCGCGCGCCGCACCGCGGCTTCCTGCGCGCCATCGGCCTGTCCGACGATGACCTGCGCAAGCCCTTCGTCGGCGTCGTCAGCACCGAGGCGGAGGTCACGCCCTGCACCATGGGCCTGGCCGCCCAGGCCGAGGCGGCCAAGCGCGGCGTCACGGAAGCGGGCGGACGCGGCTTCTCCTTCACCACCATCGCCGTCTCCGACGGCATCAGCATGAACCACCCCGGCATGCGCTACTCGCTCGTGAGCCGGGAAATCATCGCCGATTCCATCGAGACGGTCACGGAGGCGCATCGCTACGACGCGCTGCTCGGCGTCGCCGGCTGCGACAAGACGCTGCCGGGCATGATGATGGCGCTGGTGCGCTGCAACCTGCCTTCCGTTTTCCTCTACGGCGGCAGTGCCGACACCGGCACCTACAAGGGTCGCGACATCTCCATGCTGGACGCGTACGAGGCGGTGGGCGGGGTGCTCGCGGGTACGGTCGAGGAAGCCGAACTCGCGGTCATGGAACGTTGCGCTCTCCCCTCGATCGGCGCCTGCGCCGGCCATTTCACCGCCAACACGATGGCGATGGCATCCGAGGCGCTGGGCATTGCGCCGCCGGGCAGCACCATGCTGCCGGCGACCAGCAAGGCGCGCGCCGGCATCGCCACGCAGGCGGGACGGACGCTGATGACCATCCTGCGCAACGGCGGCCCGCTGCCGCGCGAACTGGTCAGCCGGGAATCGCTCGCCAATGCAGCGGCGCTGGTCGCGGCGACCGGGGGCTCCACAAATGCCGGGCTGCATCTGCCGGCGATCGCGCACGAGGCCGGCATCCGCTTCACGCTCGCCGATGTCGCCGAGGTGTTCCACCGCACCCCCGTCATCGGCGACCTGCGTCCCGGCGGACGCTTCCACGCCAAGGATGTGCACGCGATTGGCGGCTGCCCGGTGCTGATCCGCGAACTGATCCGCGGCGGCCGCATGGACGGGCGCTGCCCTACCATTGCCGGCGTCTCGCTCGCCGAAGCCGTTGCCGGCGCCCCCGCGCCCGATGGCGCCGTGGTGCGCCGCTGCGACGACGCGCTGAGCGCGACCGGCGGGCTCGCGGTGTTGCGCGGCACGCTCTGCCCGGACGGCGCCCTGCTGAAGGTGGCGGGCCTCAAGCGACTCACCTTTCGCGGCCCCGCGCGCGTGTTCGAGAGCGAGGAGTCCTGCGCCGCGGTGGTGCGGGCACGCGCCTACCAGGCGGGTGAAGTGTTGGTAATTCGCAACGAAGGCCCCGCCGGCGGTCCCGGCATGCGCGAAATGCTGGGCGTGACGGCGCTGATCTACGGTCAGGGCATGGGCGAGCAGGTCGCGCTGCTCACCGACGGGCGCTTCTCCGGCGCCACGCGCGGCATGTGCATCGGCTATGCCGGACCGGAAGCCGCGCGCGGCGGTCCGCTGGCGCTGCTGCGCGACGGTGACGTCATCGATATCGACGCCACCCGGGCGCGCATCGACCTGCTGGTGCCGCCCGAGGAACTCGCCGCGCGCCAGGCGGCCTGGAAGCCGGCGGCGCGGCGGCTCTCGGGGGTGCTTGCGAAATACGCGTCCGGTGTCGGCCCCGCCCATCTCGGCGCCGTGACACATCCTGGTCCGGCCGCGTGACGGCGGATCCGCGCGTCACCGAGCTAACCGCGACCCGCACGGTCGCGATTTCGACCGCGTGGAACCTGTTCGGGCGCGTCTTCCCGCTGCTGATCGCGATCGCGGCGACGCCTCTGCTGCTGCGCGCGATGGGCATCAGCCGCTGGGGCATCTTCTCGCTGGCGCTTGCGCTCGTCAGCACCTTCACCATCTTCGACGTGGGGTTGGGTCGCGCGCTCACGCGCACCATCGCGTATGCCATCGCGCATGGCGAGGATGCGGCCGCGGCGGACGCGACCAAAACCGGCCTTCTCGTGCTCGCCCTCCTCGGCGTCGTGTTCGCCGGGTTGGTAGCGCTGGGGCTGCATGTCTATGTCCGCGATGCGCTGAACGTGCCCGTGGCGTTGCGCCCGGAGGTGACGACAGCGCTCGACGTGCTCTGCCTCGCCCTGCCGCTCGTCGTCGTCAACGGCGCGCTCTGGGGCGTGCTCGCCGCCTATCAGCGTGTGGGCGCCTACACCGTCATCAACCTGCCGATCCTTGCCCTCTATTATCTCGGCCCGCTCGCTACACTCGCCATCTGGCACAGCCTGGTGCCGGTGATGGCGGTGCAGGTGTTCTGCCGCGCGCTGATGACGGTCGTGCTCTGGCCACTCACGCACCGCGTCATGCCATCGCTCGCCTCCGCGCGCGTCTCCTTCCGCGCGATCCGCCCGGTGCTGCGCCTCGGCGGCTGGATGATGGTCTCCAACCTCGCCTGGCCGGTGCTGCTCTATCTCGACCGTTTTGTCATCGCATCGGTTCTCTCGACCGCGGCCACCGCCTGGTACGCCACACCGTTTGACGTCATTTTCCGCTTTACCGCGTTGCCGCAGGCCGTGATGGCCGCGGCCTTTCCGGCGATGACGACGGCGCATCGCGCGACCCCCGGGCGCGCGGCCCTGCTGTACCGCCGCACGATGCTCGCGGTGGGCGGTATGGTGCTGCCGGCAGCCCTCGTCGTGATCGCCCTGGCGGGACCCCTGCTGCGCCTCTGGCTCGGCGCGCCCTTCGCCCTGCACGCCACCCCAGTGCTGCGACTGCTCGGCTTCGGCATCCTCTTCTACAGCCTCGACATCGTCGCCGAGGGCCTGGTCGATGGGCTGGGCCGGCCGGCCTTCAACGCCCGCCTGGCCCTGCTCGAGATCGCGATCCTGATCCCGCTGCTGCTGGTGCTGCTGCCGCGGTTCGGCGTGGTCGGCGCGGCGGCGTCCTGGGTGGTGCGCGTCGCCATTTCCTTTGCCTTACGGCTCTGGGTGCTGACGCGGATCTTCCCCGAGGCGCGCGGCGAGCTGCGGCGCCTGGTGCCGGTGTTCGCGCTCTCGCTGCTGGCGCTGCTGGCGGCCCTCACCGGGCCGGTCGCCGCCGCCGCGGGGCTTCTCGTCGCCGGCACCTTCGCCTGGACCCGCGCCCTGAGCAACGAGGAACGCACGCTGCTCCTGCTGCGGCTTAGGCGAGCCCCTGCTCCTTGAGCGCGTTGCCGAGGGAGTCCGCCACGCGCGTGAGTTCCGTCTCCGTGATGGTCGGAAAGGAGGGCAGCGACATGCCGCGCGCCGAGATCGCCTCCGCGCGCGGGAAATGCTCGCCCCTCGCGTACATCGGCATCGTGTGCGCGGGGTAGAAGACCGGGCGCGTCTCCACCGCGTCGTGCGCCATGCGCGCCATCAGCCGTTCGCGGTCCGTCCCCTCCGGCAGCAACAGGCTCACCAGCCATTCCGGCCCGTCGACGCCGTTGCCCGGCCGCTGATACGTGACTGGCAGTCCGGACAGCAGCGCGCGATAGCGGGCAGAGACGTGCCGCTTGGCGGCGACGATGCTCTTCAGGCGCTCCATCTGCGCCAGCCCGATCGCCGCGACGATGTTGGTCATGCGGTAGTTGAAGCCCATCACCTCATGCCAGTAGCGCCTGGCAAAGGACTGGCCCTGACCGCGCGCCTGCAGCATCCGTTTCGCCAGCGCATCGTCATTGGCGATCACCATGCCGCCCTCGCCAGTGGTGATCGTCTTGTTGCCGAAAAAGCTGAACGTGCCGACATCGCCAAGCGTGCCGACATGGCGGCCATGGATCGTGGTGGTGAACGCCTCGGCGCAATCTTCGACCACCCGAAGCCCGTGCTGGCGCGCGATCGCCATGATCGCGTCCATGTCACAGGCGGCGCCGTAGAGGTGAACCGGCATGATCGCCCTGGTGCGCGGCGTGACACGGGCCGCGACATCCGCGGGATCGAGCAGCCAATCGCCGTCGCGGCTGTCGGCGAAGACCGGGGTCGCGCCGCACTGGACGATGGTGTTGACCGAGGCGATG
>DAHUXX010000221.1 GCA_027306955.1 Acetobacteraceae bacterium
GAGCAGGCTGCCGCGGGCGCGGCCGAGCGCGTCGAGTTCGTCGATGAAGACGATGGCAGGCGCGTTCTGCCGCGCCTGCTCGAACAGGTCGCGCACGCGCGCGGCACCCACGCCCACGAACCTCTCCACGAACTCGGCGCCGGAAATGGAGAAGAACATCACCCCCGCCTCGCCGGCGACGGCACGTGCGAGCAGGGTCTTGCCGGTACCGGGAGGGCCGACGAGCAGGATACCCTTCGGGATATGCGCGCCGAGGCGGCTGTATTTGTCGGGATCCTTGAGGAAGGCGACGACCTCGTTCAGCTCCTCCTTCGCCTCGTCGACGCCGGCGACGTCGGCGAAACGGACCTTGATGTCCTTCTCGACGAAGACCTTGGCCTTGCTGCGGCCGATTGCCATCATGCCGCCCATCCCACCCCCAGCCATGGGCCGCACCAGGAACAGCCAGAGCAGCACGAAGGCGGCCGAGGGGATGATCCAGCCGAGTGCGGTGACGAGCAGCCCGGGCTGGGGCTCGCCGGAGAAGCTGATCTTGTCCTTGGTGAGGCGGGCGGCGAGGTCCGCCGGCACGCGGTAGGTCTGAAACTGTTGCGCGGGCTGCGCGGCCGGCTCGCCTGGCGCGGCCTTGGTGGCCGGTTCGGGGGTCTTGTAGGTGCCGGTGATGGTGGTGGTGCCGACGACAACGTCGGTGATCTTACCCTGGCTCACGAGTTGTTCGAACTCGCTGTAGGGGATGGTCTTGATGGGGTTCGCGGGGAAGCGCAGTTCCTGGATCAGCATCACCACCAGCAGGGCGGCGATGATGTACCAGAAGTTGATCTGATGCTCGTGCTTGATGTTCACGAGCGGCTCCGTTCCGCCGGCGGGATTGCTCGCGTCATGCGTAGCCAGTGCCCTTGCTGCTGGTCAAGCTCGGATGGAGCGGCACACCGAGGCTCCCGGGCGGCAAGCGGCGCCTGCCGTCCCCGTGAGTGTCCTTTCTATTCATACCGGAGCGCCTCGATCGGATTCAGCCGCGCCGCTTTCCGGGCGGGATAGTAGCCGAAAAAAATGCCGACGACAGCCGAGAAGGCGAACCCGCCCATGACCGCCAGCGGCGAGAGTGGTGCGCGCCAGCCGGCGACGACGGTGATCGCCTCCGAGGCGGCGGCGCCGAGCATGATCCCCGCGAGCCCGCCGGTAATGCTGAGGATCACAGCCTCGGTGAGGAACTGCAACAGCACGTGCAGGCGCCGTGCCCCGATGGCCATCCGCAGGCCGATCTCGCGCGTACGCTCGGTCACCGAGACGAGAAGGATGTTCATGATCCCGATGCCCCCGACGAGCAGCGAGATGGAAGCCACTGCGGCGAGCAGCCAGGCCATGATCCGGGCGCTTCCCTCCGCGGCCTCGGCGATCTGGCTGAGGTTGTGGACGGAGAAGTCCTGGACCGTAGCGCCACGGTTGCCATGACGCGCGGCGAGCGTGTGCGTGACCTGCCGCAGCGCCGCGTCGACGGCGCCGGGGCTCGCCGCCTGGACGAACAGCTGGTTGACGTAGCCGGTCAGCTTCGGCTGCAGGCCATAGGGATTTGGCCAGGACGGATAGGCCCAGTTGAGCGGGGTGGTCTGTTGCGATGGCGACGCGACGCCCAGAACCCGGCGCTCGGCCGTCAGGAACGGGATCATCACGACGTCGTCCTGGTCCTGGCCGAACGGGGTCTGTCCCTTGGCGGCGAGCAGGCCGACGACGCGCAGCGGCGTACCCTTGACCTGGATGAGGGCGCCCACCGGGCTCTCCCCGGGCGGGAAGAGCTGCTGGTAGACCGTCTGCCCGATATCGGCGACGAGCGCGGCGCTGTCCTCGTCCTGCGCGCCGAACATCCGGCCCGCGGCCACGCGCCAGTTGGTCATGTCCGGGTAGGACGCACTGACGCCCTGGATGCTCGTCGTCCAGTTCTGGTTGGCATACTGCACCTGGCCGATACCGCGGATCAGGTAGCTGACCCGCCCCACCGCGGGATCCTCGCGCGCGATCGCCTGCGCGTCGGCCACGGTGAGGGTCGATGCGCTGCCGAACCCCGCCCGCGCGCCACCGGCGGTGGAGGCGCCGGGCAGCACCACCAGCAGGTTGGTGCCGAGACTTGCGATCTGCTGGCGGACCGCCTCGTTGGCGCCCTGCCCGACGGCGACCATTGCGATGATGGCCGCGACACCGATGAAGACACCAAGCATCGTCAGCGCGGAGCGCATGCGGTTGCGCGCCAGCGCCTGCACCGCCGCGGCGACGATCATGCGCGCGAAGCCCCAGCCGAGCGCGAGCCGGACGCCTGGCGCGGCTGCGGCCGGGAGCGGCGGCGAAGCAGGCGGGCTCGCCGCCGTGAAGGGCGCGCGCCGTTCGTCGGACTCGATGCACCCGTCCTGCATGGTGAGGACACGCTGCGCGTAGGCGGCGATGTCCGCCTCATGCGTCACCACGATGATGGTGACGTGCTGGTCGCGGTTGAGCGCGACCAGGGTTTCCATGATCTCGTGCGAGGTGCGTGAGTCGAGATTGCCGGTCGGCTCGTCGGCGAGCAGCAGGCTCGGATGGTTGATGAGGGCGCGCGCGCTGGCGACGCGCTGCTGCTGCCCGCCGGAGAGCTGGCTCGGCATGCTGTGCTCGCGTGCCGCGAGGCCGACCTGCGCCAGCGCCTGGCGCGCCCGGTCGTAGCGGGCGGCGTGGCCGATGGGCCCGCTGGACGCGTAGTAGAGCGGCAGCGCGGCGTTCTCGATCGCGGAGGTGCGCGGAAGCAGGTTGAAGCTCTGGAAGACGAAGCCGAGCCGCTCGCTGCGCAGACGGGCAAGCGTGGGCTCGTCAAGCTCCGCCACGTCGACGCCGTCGAGCGCGTAGCGGCCGCCGCTGGGTCGGTCGAGGCAGCCGAGGATGGCCATCAGCGTGGACTTGCCGGAACCTGACGATCCCATGACGGCAAGGAACTCACCGGGCCGCACGGAGAGGCTCACACCGTTGAGCGCGTGCACCTCGATGTCGCCAATGCGGTAGACGCGGGTGACGTTCTCGAGACGGATCAGGGTTTCGGCCGGCGCCTGCCTCACGGGCGCGGCCTCAGAGGCGCGGGGCGCGCAGGGGGCCCGCCGTCGCCGGTCCGCGCCGTTCGGCCGTGACGAGCTGATCGCCCACATGGAGGTTCCCCTGAACGATCTCGACCGAGGTGCCGTCTGAAATCCCTGGAACGACCGGGATCGCGACGGGGCGGTTGTCCCGCAGCATGAAGACCCGTGCCCCGACGCCGGCCTGCGCCTGGCCGCCGCCGGGTACGTAGCGCAGCGCCGCCTCGGGCACGCGCAGCACATCACCGCGACTGTTGGTGACGATCCGCACCGAGGCGGTCATGCCGGGCTTCAGCGCGAAATCGGCGTTGTCCACGTTGACCACCACGTCGTAGGTGATGACGTTCTGGACGTTCTGCGGCGACTGGCGGACCTGCGCCACGGCGCCGCGGAACACCCGGCCGGGGAAGGCATCGACGGTGAACTGGGCCAGCTCCCCTTCCCGCACGACGCCGATGTCGCTCTCGCTGACATTGGTATCAACCTGCATCTGCCTCAGGTTCGTCGCGATGAGGAAGAGCGTCGGCGTCTGGAACGACGCAGCAACAGTTTGTCCCATCGTGACGTTGCGCGAGACGACCACGCCGTCGACCGGCGAGGTAATATTGGTGTAGCTGAGATTGATCTGCGCCGCGGTGAGTTGCGCCTGGCGCTGCTCGATCGTTGCCGCGTCCAGCCCGACCTGGGCCTGTGCCTGCGCCAGCGTGCTGTGCGAGAGATCGGCGGCGTCCTTTGAGACATAGTTCCGGCTTACCAACGACTGCTGCCTGCGGTCGTTGACCTCGGCGTAGGCGAGGCTGGCCTTGTCCTTGGCGAGCTGCGCCTGGGCCACCGCGAGATTCGCCTTCGCTTCGTCGACCACGGACTGGTAGGGGCGTGGGTCGATCCTGGCGCAGACCTGCCCCTCCCTGACCTGGGTGTTGTAGTCGCACGAGACGTCCTGAATGACACCTGAGACATAAGTACCGACGATGATCGTCAGCACCGGATTCACCGTGCCGGTGGCAGAGACGGACGTGACCACCGCGCCCCGCGTGACGGGCGCGGTGCCGTAGACGACGGGTGCTGGCCGGCTCGTCGTCCACCATACGAAGAGGCCCATCGCGGCCAGGCCCGCCAGCATGAGAAACCACCGCAGCCCGCCGACCAACAGACCGCCTTGCCGCGACGGCGCCACGTCCGTGGCGGGCGGCGCGGCACGAGGGCTGCCATGCGGATGCTCGATCATGGCGAACGGAAATTCATAGCGATTTTCATAGGGGCAGAATGATCTTCTTTTTATCTAATTCGTCTGTGCTTCGGCGCCTTGATCCAGCTCAATTGTGGAGGCAGCGCAATGGTTCATCAGATGCGTGAAGAAGCCCCTGGCGGGCGTCGATCATCCTAGGGTGGGATGCGTGTCCGGTTCCGCCGCCATCTCCTGGTCCGCAACACCGCCCGCGCGCGCCGTGGTGGGAACGATCGCTTTGACGCGCCCGTTCGGCGATTTCGTCGCGGTGAGCGAGGTGAGCTTCGCCGTAAAGAAGGGCGAGGCGTTCGGCCTCATCGCCGCCAACGGTACCGGCAAGACGACGCTGATCCGCTTGCTGACCACGCTGTTGCCGATGACCAGCGGCCGGGCGGTGGTCGCGGGACACGAGCTGGTGCGCGAGCCCGCTGCCGTGCGGCGCGTGATCGGCTACGTGCCGCAGCTGCTTTCCGCCGATGGCGCGCTGACCGCGTGGGAGAACCTGTTGCTGTCAGCGTGGCTCTGCGCGATTCCCCGCCGCGAGGTGGCAGAGCGCATCCGCCGGGCGCTCGCGTCCATGGAGTTGCTCGGCGTCGCGGACCGGCTCGTGCAGGGTTTTTCCGGCGGCGTGATCCGCCGCCTCGGAATCGCGCAGAGCATGCTGCACCAGCCCGACGTGTTATTCATGGACGAGCCGACGGTGGGGCTCGATCCCGTGGCGCGGCTGGCGGGCGGCACGGGCTGTGACGAAACCGAAACATACGGCGAGGCACGCCAGGCACACCGGGCTGCGCGCGCGCATGGCTGGGGCATCCGTGTCGGAAGAACTGGACACTGCCCGGGCCTATCTGCGCTGCGTGCACGGCGTGGCGGCGGCCGAGACCCGGAAACTCTGGCACGGCCCGTTCCAGCTCTTCACGCACGCGATCCAGCCGGTGCTGTGGCTGGTGCTGTTCGGCCAGGTGATGGCGCAGGTGCGCGGCCTTTCCGGCGGCAAGATGCGCGATCGCGGCACGGCTCTATGGGCCGATGGGAACATAGGGCGCACGCAACAAGGGATGGGAGAGCCAGGATGCGCGCGATGATTTGCGAGGCCGTCCACGAGCCGCTCGTTCTCCGAGAGGACATGCCGGTGCCACAGCCGGGACCGCGCCAGGTGCGGATCCGCGTGCATGCCTGCGGCGTTTGCCGGACCGACCTGCATGTCGTCGATGGCGATCTGCCGCGCCCCAAGCTGCCGCTGGTACCTGGGCACGAGATCGTGGGCATGGAGACCGAGGTGGGCGCGGAGGTGACGGGCCTCAGGCCGGGCGACCGGGTCGGCGTGCCGTGGCTCGGCTGGACCTGCGGCGAGTGCAAGTATTGCCGGAGCGGACGGGAAAATCTTTGCGATCGGGCGCGCTTCACCGGCTATCAGATCGATGGTGGCTACGCGGAATACACCGTCGCCGATGAGCGCTACTGCTTTCCCATCCCGGCGGGCTTCGGCGATGTCGAGGCGGCGCCACTGCTTTGCGCGGGGCTGATCGGGTACCGCGCCCTTCGGCTGGCGGGCGACGCGCCGCGGCTCGGGCTCTACGGGTTCGGCGCGGCCGCACATATCGCGATCCAGGTAGCGCGTTACCGCGGCCAGGAGGCCTATGCGTTCACCCGGAAGGGGGATCGCGAGGGACAGGATTTCGCGCGTGAGCTCGGTGCCATGTGGGCCGGCAGCTCGGACGAGATGCCGCCGGAGCCGCTCGACGCCGCGCTGATCTTCGCCCCTGCGGGCGAGCTGGTGCCGGCGGCGCTGCGGGCCACGGCCAAGGGCGGAGTTGTGGTGTGCGCCGGCATTCACATGTCGGACGTCCCGGGTTTTCCCTACGCCATCCTGTGGGAGGAGCGCGTGGTGCGCTCGGTTGCGAACCTGACACGCCGCGACGGCGAGGAGTTCCTGGCGATCGCGGGCCGGATTCCGGTGCGTACGACGACAACCCCCTTCCCTCTCGCTGACGCGAACGAGGCGCTGACGCGGCTGCGCGAGGGCCGGCTCAAGGGGGCCGCGGTGCTCGTGGCGTAACGGGCAGGCGCGGGGGGCCGGTGCCGGCTTGGCTTGACGCCAGGCGGCGCCATGTCATAGTGAGTGACTGTTCACTCACTTCTTGCCAACACGCGATGCGCGACGGAACCGAAACCAGAGCGCGGCTGGAACGCGAGGCGATGCGCCTTTTCGTCGAGCAGGGCGTGGCCGAGACCTCGATTCGCGAGGTGGCCCGGGCGGCGGGAGTCGCCGAGGGCGCGATGTACCGGCACTTCGTCGGCAAGGACGAACTCGTGGCCAGCCTCTTCCTTGGCCACTACCTGAAGTTCGCGCGGGCGCTGGACCGGTTGCAGGCGGCGGCACCTGGCGCCAGAGCGAAGCTCGACGCCATGATCCGGGAGTTCTGCCGCTTCTTCGACGATGACCCGGTGCTGTTCCGTTTCCTGCTGTTCGCCCAGCACCGGCAGCTTGCGAAAGTGTCGGCGGGGGCAGCGACCCCGGTGGACGTGATCCGCGACACGCTCGCCAGGGGCATGCGCGCGGGCGAGATCCCGAAGGCCGATGCGGAAGTCGCGGCGGCAATGGTGATCGGGCTCGTGCTGCAGGTGGCGACCTCGATCGTCTACGGGCGGATCCGCGGCCGGCTCATGCCGCATGCGGGGCGTCTCTCTGCTGCCGCGTGGGCGGTGCTGAGCGCGAAGCCGGCCCGCTAGGAAGGAACGCGCATCATGCAAGGCACCACCGCGAAACTGCTCGTGCGGCGGCAGTTCCTGCCGCTCTTCATCACGCAGGCGCTCGCCGCGTGGACCGACAATTTCTTCAAGAGCGCGCTGGTGCTGCTGGCCACGTTCCAGGCGGGAACCACGGCGGGGAATGAGGGCAAGCTGGTCGCCGTCGCGGGCGGGCTGTTCATCCTGCCCTTCTTCCTCTTTTCCGCGACCGCCGGAAGGCTCGCCGACCGCTTCGACAAGTCGCGGCTCATCGTCGCGACCAAGGTGTTGGAGATTGGTATCGTTGCGATAGCGTTTCTTGGCTTCGCGCGCGGCAGCGTGCCGCTGCTGCTCGTGACGCTGTTCCTGATGGGCGTGCATTCGACGTTCTTCGGGCCCCTCAAGTACGGGATCCTGCCCGAGCATCTGCGCCACGACGAGCTGCTGGCGGGCAACGCGCTGGTCGATGCCGGTACGTTCCTCGCCATCCTGCTCGGCATGCTTGGGGCCGGGCTGGTGATGCCACTCGCCGGCGGTGCCGTCGCCGCGGGAGCGATCCTGATCCTGGTCGCCGCGATGGGGTTGGTCGCGAGCCTGTTCATTCCGCGGACACCCGCAGCGGCGCCGGGGCTCAAGCTGGGCCTGAACATCGTCGCCGACACCGCCGAGATGCTCCGCTATGCTGCCTCGCGCCGCGACCTGTTCCTCGCGATCCTCGGCATTTCGTGGTTCTACCTTGTCGGCGCCACGTTCGTCACCGAGTTTCCGGCCTATGTGAAGCAGACGCTGGGCGGGGACGAGCATATCGTCACGCTGTTCACGGCGGTGTTCTCGATCGGCGTGGGCATCGGCTCGCTGCTCGCCAACAAGCTGCTCAAGGGCGAGATCAGCGCGCGGCACGTGCCGTTCGCGGCGCTTGGGATCTCGCTCTTCATCGGCGATTTCGGTCTCGCTTCGCCGGGGTTGGGCGCAAGCCATGGCGCGCTGGTCACGCTCGGGGCCTGGCTGGCGCGGCCGTGGAACTGGCGCATGCTGTTCGATGTGCTCGGCATGTCGGTCTGCGGCGGCATTTTCATCGTGCCGCTCTACGCGCTGTTGCAGGAGCGCAGCGAAAGCGCGCACCGCGCGCGCGTCATCGCCGCGAACAACGCGATCAACGCGCTCTTCATGGTGATCTCCGCCGGGGCCACCGTGATGCTGATCGCCGCCGGACTTTCGATCGCGGACGTGTTCCTTGTCGTCGGTGCCGGCAACCTGGCGGTCGCGATCTATATCTGCGGGCTGCTGCCGCAGGAGACGATCAAGACCGCGCTCGCGGCGGTGCTGCGCTCTTTCTACGGGGCGGAGATCAAGGGCCTCGAGAACTATACCGCGGTGGAGGGACCGGCGGTTGTCATCGTCAACCACGTTTCCGTCCTCGACGCGGCGTTGCTGCTGGCGCTGCTGCCCGGGCAGCCGGTGTTCGCGGTCGATACCTTCATCGCGCGGCGATGGTGGCTGCGGCCATTCCTTCGCGTCTTCGAGGCGCTACCGGTTGATCCCGCCAATCCGATGGCGATACGCGCGTTGACGCGGGCGGCCGCGAGCGGACGGCGCTGCGTGATCTTCCCCGAGGGGCGCATCACCGTCACGGGCGCGTTGATGAAGGTCCATGAGGGGCCGGGGCTGATCGCCGATCGCGCCCATGCCCGGATCATCCCGGTACGGATCGACGGCGCGCAGTACACGCCGTTCTCGCACCTGCGCGGCAAGGTGCGTCTGCGCTGGTTCCCGCGGATCCGCCTTACGGTGTTGCCCGCGAGCGACCTCCGGCTCCACCCCGGACTGCAGGGGCGTGAACGCCGCCGCGCGGCGGCGCAGGCGATCCAACGGCAGATGATCAGGCTGATCTTCGAGACAGCGAACTGCGAGCGTACGTTTTTCCAGGCGCTGCTGGACGCGCGCGATGTGCATGGCAGCGGGCATCTCGTGATCGACGATATCGAGCGCAAACCGGTGTCGCTGCGCCGGCTGATCGCGGGCAGCTTCATCCTCGGCCGCCACCTTGCCGCGATGAGCCATCCGGGTGAGCGGGTGGGCGTGCTGCTGCCGAACTCGGCTGCTGCCGCCCTCACCTTCTTCGGGTTGCAGGCCTACGGGCGCGTGCCGGCGCTGCTGAACTTCACGACCGGGACGAAAGGGATGCTCGCCGCCGTCACGGCGGCGGAGCTCGGCACAATCATCACCTCGCGGCGTTTCGTTGACACGGCCAGGCTCGCCGAGCCGGTCCGCGAGCTTGGCCTGCGCACGCGCCTTGTCTGGCTCGAGGATCTGCGCATCGGCAGACTGGCGCGGCTCGCTGGGCTGGTGAAGGCGACCCTCGCGCGCGCTGTCCATCGGCGCACGTCGCGGGCACGGCCGAACGACCCCGCGGTGGTGCTGTTCACGTCCGGCACCGAGGGCTTGCCGAAGGGGGTGGTGCTGAGCCACCGCAACATCCTGGCCAACCAGGCGCAGCTCGCGACCGTTGTCGACTTCAACGCGGCTGATGTCGTCTTCAACGCGCTGCCGCTGTTCCACTCCTTCGGGTTGACCGGCGGATTCCTGCTGCCGGTGCTGTCAGGCGTAAAAACGTTTCTCTACCCGACACCGTTGCATTACCGCATCGTTCCCGAGCTCGTTTACGACACCAACGCGACGATTTTTTTCGGCACCAACACATTCCTCGCGGGCTATGCGCGGATGGCGCATGCCTACGATTTCTACTCCGTGCGCTACGTTTTTGCCGGAGCGGAGCCGGTGAAGGAGGAGACGCGGCGCATCTGGGCGGAGAAGTTCGGCCTGCGCCTGCTCGAGGGCTATGGCGCGACCGAGACCGCGCCCGTCATCGCCACCAACACGGCCATGATGTACCGCGCTGGCACGGTGGGCACGCTGCTGCCGGGCATCGAGCACCGGCTCGAGCCCGTCGAGGGCCTGGCGCGCGGCGGCCGGCTCCATGTCAAGGGACCGAACGTGATGCTCGGCTATCTGCGCGCGGAGGCGCCGGGCGTGCTCCAGCCGCCCGCGGACGGTTGGTACGACAGCGGCGATATCGTCGAGATGGACCGCGACGGGTTCATGACGATGCTCGGCCGTGCCAGGCGGTTCGCGAAGATCGCGGGCGAGATGGTGCCGCTGGGCGCGGTGGAGGATTTCGTCGGGCGGGTCTGGCCGGGCAGCGCGCATGCTGTGGTGACACGGCCCGACGCCAGCAGGGGCGAGACGCTGGTGCTGGTGACCGAGCGGGAGGGAGCGGAGCGCGGCGCCCTGCTGGCGGCCGCGCGGCGAGAAGGGCTGGCGGAACTCTTCGTGCCGCGCGTCATCCTCACGGTAAAAAAACTGCCGCTGCTGGGCACCGGCAAGACCGACTACACGGCGACGCGCGAGCTGGTCGAGGCGGCGGATGGCAGCTAGCCCATCTCGGCGATGGCCTTGCGGAAGCGCGCCATGGCGAGGCCGGAGAGGACCGTTCCGATCCCGATGAGGGCGGCGAAATGCGGCCAGACGACGGAGAAGCCGGCGCCGCGGAACAGGATTGCCTGCGCGAGGGCCACGAAATGTGTGGTCGGCGCGAGGAGCATGACGGCCTGTACGAGTTGCGGCATGCTTTCGCGCGGCGTCGAGCCGCCGGAGAGGATCTCCAGCGGCATGATCACCAGGATGGTCAGCAGCGCGAATTGCGGCATCGAGCGGGCCAGGGTGGCGAGCATGATGCCGAGTGCCGTGGTCGAGAACAGGTTGACCAGAGCGCCGGCGAGGAAGAGCGCCACCGAGCCGCGGATCGGCGCGCCGATCAGCCCATGCACGACCACGAGCAGCGAGAACGCCGTGGCAGCGAGGACCACCAGCGCCATCGACCAGATCTTGCTCGCCATGATCTCGAACGGCGTCACCGGCATGACAAGAAGATGCTCGATCGTGCCGTGTTCGCGCTCGCGGATGAGGGCCGCGCCGGTGAGGATCATCGACAGCAGCGTCACCTGATTGATCAACTCGATAACGCTGCCAAACCAGGATTTATTGAGGTTCGGGTTGAAGCGCATGCGCAGGGCGAGATCGACCGGCGGCGCGGCAAGCGCGCGGTAGCGGCGCAGGAACGCGGTGACCTCGGTGTCGATGATGGTCTGGATATAGCCCGCGCCGGTGAAGGCCTGGCTCACGCGCGTCGCGTCCACGTTGAGCTGGATATCCGGCTTGTGGCCGGCCAGGACGTCACTCTGGAAGTCGGGCGGGATGTCGAGGGCGAAGGTGAGCGAGCCTTCGTCGAGTCCGGTGTCCATCTGGGCCGGGGTGATCAATCTCGGCGTGCTGAAATACGGCGGATAGAACGCGGCGACGATGCGCTGGGAAAGTGCCGAGCGGTCCTCGTCGACGATGCCGATCGCCGCGTTATTAAGCGTTTCCGGCAACGCGGAGGCGGCGGAATAGATCGCGACGGTGAAGGTGTAGGCGATCAGCACCAGCATGATCGGGTCGCGCAGGAGGCTGCGCAGTTCCTTGACGCCGAGGTTGAGGATGTTGGCGAGGCGCATCCCTCAGGCCTCCTGCTTGCGAAGCAGGATCGCGCACAGGCCGATGAGGACCGGGACCGCGAGGGCAAGGGCAAGGAACGCGGACGACAGGTCGGGAAAGCCCAGCGCCTTGGCGAAGGTGCCGCGCGAGATCGTCAGGAAATGCGTGGTAGGGTAGATGCGCCCGATGAAGGCCTCGAAGCCGCGCAGCGAGGAAACCGGATCGATGAAGCCGCTGAACTCGATCGCCGGGATGAGGGTCACGATGGCAGTGCCGAAGATCGCCGCGACCTGGCTCTTCATGAACGAGGACATCAGCTGGCCCATCGCGGTCGCCGCGACGACGTAGAGCAGGGCGCCGGCGAAGAGGGCAGCGACGCTGCCCTTCAGCGGCACGCCGAACCAGGCCACGGCGAGCAGCGTCAGCACCGTGAAGTTCAGCATCGCCAGCACGACGTAGGGGATCTGCTTGCCGAGGAGGAATTCAAGCCGGGTGGTGGGTGTGACGTAGAAGTTGACGATGGACCCCAGCTCCTTCTCGCGCACCACGCTGAGCGCCGTCAGCATGCTCGGGATCAGCAACAGCAACAGTGGCAGGATGGCTGGCACCATCGCCACCACGCTCAGTACGTTCGGGTTGTAGCGGAAGCGGATGGCCACGTTCACCGGGCTTGCCGGGCCGCCGACGATGCCCAGCCATTGCGCGTGCAGGGCCTCGACATAGCCCGCGACCATGTCCGCGCGCGCCGGCATGGAGCCGTCCACCCAGGCGCCGATCTGAACTGGCCGGCCGCGCGCGATGTCACGGCCGAAGCCGGGCGGGATCTCGAGCGCCAGCGCGAGCCCGCCGGCCTGCATGCGCCGGTCGAGCTGCGCGTAGTCCCTGATCGGCGCGCGCTCGGTGAAGTAGCGGGAGCCCTCGATGTTGAGGATGTAGCTCTGGCTCGCCGTGGTCTGGTCGCGGTCGAGCACCGCGAAGGTCAGATGCTCCACGTCCATGGTGATGCCATAAGCGAAGATCACCATCAGCATCACGCTGCCCAGCACGGCTGCCAGCGCGCGGATCGGGTCGCGCAGCAGCTCCAGCGTCTCGCGCCGGGCCTGGCTTGCCATTCGCCGCGGCTCGAACAGGCGGGCCATCGCGCGGCGGGCGGCTGCCTGCTCCGGTGGCGGTGGCGGCGGCGGGTTCGCCGATCCGTCCGCCTCCTCGAGCCAGGCGATGAAGGCCTCCTCCACGGTCCGCACGCCGCGCCGCGCGGCCAGGGCGGCCGGCGTGTCGCTCGCCAGCACCTTGCCGGCATGCATCAGCGCGACACGGTCGCAACGTTCCGCCTCGTTCATGAAGTGCGTGGAGATGAAGATGGTGACGCCGTCCTTGCGCGAGAGGTCGATCAGCGTCCGCCAGAACGCATCGCGCGCGATGGGGTCGACGCCCGAGGTCGGCTCGTCGAGGATCAGCACCGCCGGCGCGTGCACCATGGCGACCGCGAGGGAGAGGCGCTGGCGCTGGCCGAGCGGCAGGGCACGGGGCAGCACGTCCATGATAGATGTCAGTTCGAAACGTTGCGCGACCGCCGCGACGCGCGCGGCGATCGATTCCGCTGGCAGGCCGAAAAGGCGTGCGTGCAGCTCGAGGTTCTGCCGCACGGTGAGTTCCGAGTAGAGCGAAAAGCCCTGCGACATGTAGCCGACGCGCCGGCGGGTGGCGAGGTCCTGCGGGTCGAGCTTCTGGCCGAACAGCCGCGCCTCGCCGGCGGTGGCGGGCAGCAGGCCGGTGATCATCTTCATCGTCGTGGTCTTGCCGCAGCCGTTGGAGCCGACGAAGCCGAAGATCTCGCCCTGGTGAATGTGGAAGCTCGCGTCGTCCACGGCAACGAAATCGCCGAAGCGCATGGTGAGGTGCTGCGCCTCGATGGCGTCCACGCCTTCGCCGTCGCGTGGCGCGATCACGACCGGGCGATGCTGGCGCCGCCGCTCCTGCGGCAGCAGGGCGATGAACGCGGCCTCCAGCGTCGCGGCCCCGGTGCGCGCGAGCAGGTCGGGCACCGTGCCGGTGGCGACGACGCGCCCGGCATCCATCGCCACCAGCCAGTCAAAGCGCGCCGCCTCCTCCATCGTGGCCGTCGCCACCACCACGCTCATGCCGGGGCGGCTGGCGCGGATGCGCGCGATCAGTTCCCAGAACTGCCGGCGCGACAGCGGATCGATGCCGGTGGTCGGCTCGTCGAGGATGAGCAGGTCTGGGTCGTGCACCAGCGCGCAGCACAGGCCGAGCTTCTGGCGCATGCCGCCCGAGAGCTTGCCGGCGGGACGGGCAAGGAATGGCGCGAGCCCGGTGGCGCGCGTGAGTTCCTCGATGCGGCGGCGGCGCTCCGCCTGGCGCTGGCCGAAGAGGCTCGCGAAGAAGTCGATGTTCTCGGCGACCGAGAGCGTCGGGTAGAGGTTGCGGCCGAGGCCCTGCGGCATGTAGGCGATGCGTGGGCAGACATGGCGGCGGTGGCGGGCGCTGGCCATGTCGCCGCCGAGCACGTCGATCCGGCCCGTCTGCAGGGCGTGCGCGCCGGCGATGAGTGAGAGCAGGCTCGACTTGCCGACGCCGTCGGGGCCGATCAGCCCCACCATGCAGCCGGCCGGGATGTCGAGCGTCACGGCGTCCAGGGCGCGGACCTTGCGGTGGCGCAGGCCGACGTCGCGCAAGGAGGCGACCGGTGCTGCGGTCTGCTCGTTCACGGCGGCGGCCGGATGGTGAGGCTGGCGGGCCAGGGCACCTTCGGGTCCAGCCGCACATAGGCCATGCCCGGCAGCCCGGTCTTCACCTGACGCATGTGCTGGCGCAGCAGCGCCGGGTCGATCGTGGCCTTGACCCGGAACATCAGCTTCGCGCGTTCGTCGGCGGTCTCAACGGTCTTGGGCGTGAACTGGGCGACGTCCGCGACGAAGGTCACGCGCGCGGGGATGACCTCGTGCGGCGCCGCGTCCGGCACCAGCCGCGCCTCGGCGCCGATCGCCACGCGCCCGGCGTCCTTGGTCGGCAGGAAGAACGTCATGTAGACGTCGGCGAGGTCGACGAGGTTGAGAACCTTGCCGCCGGCGCCGAGCACCTCGCCGGGATGGGCGACCAGGAACTGCACGCGCCCATCGCGCGGGGAGCGCAGCGTGCTGTCGTCGATATCGGCCTGGATGCGCGCCAGCGTGGCCTTCGCCGCCTCGACCGCGGCGAGCGCGTCGACGACCTGGGTTTCAGCCGCGTTGACGGCGGCCTGCGCCGCCGCGACCTGGGCCTGCGCGGCGCTGACCGCGGCCTTCGCGCCCTCGAAACGCGCGCGGTCGTTGTCCAGCGTCTCGGCCGAGGCGGCGCCGCGCCTGACCAGTTCCTCGCTGCGCGCCAGGCGCTTGGTCGTGGCGTCGAGCTCGGCCTGGCGCTGTGCGACGACCGCGAGGGCGGCCTGCCGCTCGGCCTGGCGCTGGGTCACCTGCGCGCGGGCCGCGTCGACGCCGATGGTCGCGCGCTTCAGCTGGGCCTCGGCCTCGCGGCGCTGCGCGACGAGCACGTCGGTGTTCATCCGCGCCAGCACCTGGCCGGCGGTGACGAAGTCGCCCTCGTTGACGAGGATGTCCTGGATCCGGCCGGGGATCTTGGTGGCGATGTCGATGGTGGTCGCCTCGATGCGCCCGTTGGCGCCGACGACGCCCGGCGGGAGGGACGGCGGTGCGAGCACGTGCCACGCGAGCCAGGCGGCACCCACGGCCGCCAGGGCGAGCCCCGCTCGCATCAGCCATGTCAGGCGCCTCGTCATGCCCCGCGCGTCTCCCGCCAGAGCGACCGCGGGACTTCTAGACGGGCGCGGCTTGCATCCGCTTGCGCCGGATCAACAATCCGGCGGGAAGCGGCACAGCCCTGCCCGGCCGCGCGCGCATGCTGCCCGATGCGGGGCGCCGGCCGGATGGTTCCCGCCGGCCGGGCCATGTCCTAGCGCAGCCGCTGGTCGAGCGCGTCGCGCAACCCGTCGCCGAGCAGGTTGAGCGCCAGCACCGTGACGAAGATCGCGAGCCCGGGGAACAGGGTCAGCTGGTCGTCGACGCCGAGATAGGAGCGCCCATCGGCCAGCATCGCGCCCCATTCCGGGCTCGGCGGCTGCGCACCCAGGCCGATGAAGCTGAGCGCGGCGGCGGTGAGGATGGCGGTGCCGACGCGCAGCGACATGTAGACGATGACGCCGGGCAGCGTGCCGGGGAAGATGTGGCGCAGCACCAGGGCCGTGCCGCGCACGCCGATGCTGCGCGAGGCTTGCACATAGACCGACTGCTTCAGCGCCAGCGTGGAGCCGCGCACCAGGCGCGCGAAAACCGGCACGCTGAACACCGCGACCGCGTAGATGACGTTGGTGACGCCGGGGCCGAGTACCGCGACGATGCCGATCGCAAGCAGGATGCCGGGGAAAGCCAGCAGCACGTCGGAGAAGCGCATGATGACGCTGTCCACCCAGCCGCCGGCATAGCCGCTGATCAGCCCCAGCACGACGCCGGCCACGCCGCCGAGTGCGACCGAAACGAACCCGACCCAGAGCGAGATGCGCCCGCCCCAGATGACGCGGCTCAGGATGTCGCGGCCATAGGCGTCGGTGCCGAACCAGTGCGCCCACGAGGGTCCGGCGAGGATCGCCTGGTAGTCCGGCGTCGTCGGGTTGTAGGGCGCGGTCCAGGGTGCGAGCACCGAGGTGAGCACGATCAGCACCAACACGATCCCGGCACCGATCGCCACGCGCTTGGTGCGGAAGCGGCGCCAGAACTCGCCCAGCGGCGAGCGCAGCGCGGTGTCGGCGAGAGCCCGGCTGCTGGCGGTCGTTTCGCTCATTGCAGGCGGATCTCCGGGTTGACCACCGCGTAGAGCACGTCGACCAGGAGGTTGATCAGCACGAATTCCAGCGAGAACAGCAGGATTTCCGCCTGGATCACCGGATAGTCGCGGTAGTTCACGGAATCGACCAGGAGCCGCCCGAGCCCTGGCCAGGCGAACACTGTCTCGATGACGATGGAGCCGCCGAGCAGGAAGCCGAATTGCAGCCCGGCCATGGTGATGACGGGGATCAGCGCGTTGCGGAACGTGTGCTTCCAGATCACGCGACGTTCCAGCACGCCCTTCATGCGCGCGGTGCGGACGTAGTCCTCGCCCGCGACCTCGACGAAGGCGGAACGGGTGAAGCGCGCCATGACCGCGGCGACGGCGACGCCCAGGGTGAACGAGGGCAGGATGAAACTGCGCCAGCCCTCCTCCCCGCCGGTCGGCAGCCAGTGCAGCCGCACCGAGAACAGGTCGATCAGCAGCAGCCCGAGCCAGAAGGCGGGGAAGGAGATGCCGGAGACCGCGAGCACCATGCTCGTCTGGTCCTGCCATTGCCCGCGCCGCACGCCCGCGAGCACGCCGAGCGCCACGCCGATCACGGTGGACCAGGCCATGGCGGCGACGGTGAGCCAGAAGGTCGGCATGAAGCGCTCGCCGATGACCTTGGCGACCGGCTGGCCGGTGCGCGCGGAGGTGCCGAGCTTTCCCACGAGCGTCTGGCGGATATAGGTGAGGTATTGTTGCCAGAGCGGTTTGTTCAGCCCCAGCGAGATGCGCACTGCCCGAACCTCCTGCAGCGTCGCGTCCGGCCCCGCGAGCAAGCGTGCCGGATCGCCGGGCAGCATGCGCACGAAGCCGAACGAGAACAACGAGACGCAGACCAGCACCGGGAGGATGCCCAGCGCGCGGCGCGCGAGGAAGGCGATCATGCGTGGCGGCTCACCGCCCGCCCGGACGCGATGGTCCGGGCGGGCGACAGCGCGGCCTCGTCACGCATACTTGGCGGCGTCGATCATCAGGCCGCCATCGGGCAGGCGGTAGGCGTCCTCCAGGTTCTTGTCGCGCGCGTCGAGGATGCGCTCGACGCCGAGGAACACCCACGCGGCGTCGTCCCAGATCTGCTTCTGCGCGGTGGCGTAGGCCGCGCCGCGCTTCGCGGGATCCGCGGTTTCCAGCCCGCTCTTCAGCGCCGCGTCCACCGCTTTGCTGGAGTAGTAGCCGACATTGTAGAGCGACGGCGGGAAGGAGGCGGTGGCGAAGAGCGGGCGCAGCGCCCAGTCCGCGTCGCCGGTCGAGGACGACCAGCCGCCGTAATACATCTCGAGGTGCGACTCGTCGGGCTTCTTCACGTTCCAGATGCGCGACGCCATCACGCCGCCCTCGAGCGGCTCGACCTTCAGCTTCACGCCCACCATCGCGAATTGCTGTTGCAGGAACTGCATCGCGGTGATGGCGACGGTGTTGTTGAAGCCCCACATCACGGAGTCGAAACCCTTGGCGTAGCCCGCGGCGGCGAGAAGCTGCTTCGCCTTATCCGGGTTGTAGTCGTAGGCCTGCTGCTGCTCGTAGAAGGTGATGTGCGGCGGCTCGGCGGAGAGCAGCGGGTCGGCGAAGCCGTTGTAGACGACCTTGGCGAAGAGCTGCTTGTTGACGGCGTGATTGAGCGCCTGGCGCACCCGCGGGTCGTTGAACGGCTTCTTCATCACGTCCATCGCGATGTAGCGCACGACGATCGACGGGTCGTTGATGAGCGCGAGCTTCGGGTCGTGCTCGATCACCACGGCCTGCTGCGGCGGGATGGGCGTGATCATCTGCGCCTCGCCCGAGCGCAGCAGCGCGATGCGCGCGCCGTCCTCGGGGTCGGAACGGAGCGTCACCGTCTCCAGATGCGGCATGCCCTTCTGCCAGTAGTCCGGGTTCTTCTTCACCTTCAGCGTGTCCGGCTGCCAGGAGTCGAAGACGAACGGGCCCGTGCCGACCGGGTGACGGCCGATCTGCTTGCCCCATTTCTTGAGCGCGGCCGGGCTCAGAAGCTGAAGCGACGGATGCGCGACGGTGGGGATGAAGGCGCCGAAGGGGAATTTCAGCACGCAGCGCGCGGTGTACTGGTCGACGACGTCCACATGGTCGAGCATCGCAAGCAGGCTCAGCCGCTTGAGATGGTTGGCGGGGTTGGCGATGCGCTCGAAATTGATCTTCACCGCCTCGGCGTCGAACGGCGTGCCGTCCTGGAACTTGATGCCCTGGCGCAGGTGGAAGGTGAATTCGGTGGCCTGGGCGTTGGCCTCGTATGTCTCGGCCAGCAGCGGCACGACCTGCATGTTCTTGTCGAAGGTCAGCAGGCCCTCGAGCATCAGTCGCGCGGCGGACTGCGACAGCGTGTCGTTGGCGTCCGCGGGGTCCAGCGTCATCAGCGCGGCGGCGACGCCGACGGTGAGCTGGCCGCTCTTCGTCTGGGCGTGAGCGAGATCGCCGAACGCGAGCCCGCCAGCGACGGCGGCGGTGCCGCCCAGCATGGCGCGGCGCGAGAGATCGAGTTTTCGGGACATTGTCGTCCTCCTTTCCATCGGGACTAGAAGAGCCCGCCGATTCGGTGGCGGGCAACGTAATGGTCGGGCCCCACGCGTACCAGGGGCGCGACCTCGGGCGGGTCGTCGTGGCGGCGCATCGGCGACGGCACCTCGCTGTCGTCGAGCGCGCGCTCGTGGCCGCGCCGCGCGGGGTCGGGGATCGGGACGGCGGCGAGCAGGCGCCTGGTGTAGGCGTGCTGCGGATCGCCGAGCACGGCGCCGCGCGGGCCGATTTCCACGATCTGGCCGAGATACATCACCGCGACGCGGTGCGCGATGCGTTCCACCACCGCCATGTCGTGCGAGATGAAGAGGTAGGCGACGCCGAGGCGGCGCTGCAAGTCCATCAGCAGGTTCACCACCTGACTGCGGATGGAGACGTCGAGCGCAGCCACCGCCTCGTCGGCGATGATGAGCCGGGGTTCGCTCGCGAGTGCGCGGGCGATGCAGACGCGCTGGCGCTGCCCGCCGGAAAGCTCGTGCGGGTAGCGGCGCGAATAGCCGCCGCCGAGGCCGACCTGCTCCAGCAACGCCCCCACCCGCTCCTCAACGGCGCGGCCGCGCAGCAGGTCGTGGGTGCGGATAGGCTCGGCGACCGAGAAGCCGATGGTCAGCCGCGGGTCGAGCGAAGCGAACGGATCCTGGAACACGTACTGCACGGCGCGGCGCAGCAGTTTTTCGCTGTCGGCCGTGAGCTCGGTGACGTCCTCGCCGTCAAGGCGGATGCTGCCGGCCTCTGGCTGTTCGAGGCGGATGATGCTGCGCCCGGTGGTGGATTTGCCGCAGCCGGACTCGCCGACCAGCCCCAGCGTCTCGCCGGGGCGGACCATGAAGCTCACGTGCTCGACGGCATGGATGCGCCCGACAGAGCGGCCGAGCAGGCCGCGCCGCACCTCGAAGCGGGTGACCAGGCGATCGACCTCCAGCACCGGCTTGTGCGCCGCATCCACCGTGTCCTGCGGCGGCGGTTCCTTGCCGTTCTCCGGGAACGGGCGCGGCAGATTCTCGCCGGCGAGACTGCCGAGCACCGGTACCGCGGCGAGCAGCCGGCGCGTGTAGTCCTGTTGCGGGCGGGCGAAGATGGCGCCGACATCGCCCTGCTCGACCACCAGGCCGTCGCGCATCACCACCACGCGGTCGGCGATCTCCGCGACGACACCCATGTCGTGGGTGATGAACAGCAGGCTCATGCCCATTTCCTGCTGCAGCGCGCGCATCAGCCGTAGCACCTGCGCCTGGACCGTGACGTCGAGTGCCGTGGTCGGCTCGTCGGCGATGAGCAGGCGCGGGCGGCAGGAGAGCGCCATTGCGATCATCACGCGCTGGCGCATGCCACCTGAGAGCTGGAACGGGTAGCGGTCGAGCTGACGCCCCGCCTCAGGGATGCGCACGCGCTCGAGCATGCGCCTCGCTTCCTCCCGCGCCGCGGCGGCGCCGAGGCCCTGGTGCAGCATCACCGCCTCGGCGATCTGGTTCCCGATGCGCAGCACCGGGTTGAGGCTGGTCATCGGTTCCTGGAACACCATGGCGATCTCGGGGCCGCGCAGCTGGCGCATGCGCTCCTGCGGCGCGCGGGCGAGGTCGAGGCTGGCGCCGTCGCGCAGGCGGAAGGCAAGCGTGCCGGCGTCGATGCGCCCGCCCGCGTAGTCGAGCAGGCGGGTGATGGCGAGTGCCGTGACCGACTTGCCGGAGCCGGATTCGCCGACCACGGCGACGGTTTCGCCCGGGCGGACCTGGAGGTCGACGTTGCGGACCACGGTGGCGCGCTGCCTGCCGGCCGGGAAACTGACCGAGAGCCCGGAAACGTCGAGCAGCGTCTCGGCGGCGGATGACCCTGCATTGGACCCGTCCGCCTGGCATCCGTCGGGCGGGGGGGACGTCGAGATCATGGCGGCACTCTATAGGCTCGACCCATGGGAGGAGAAAGCCCCCGGAAAGGCGCCCCCGGCGGTTGTGGGCCTGGTCCAATTCCTGTTGACCGACGGCTTGTTGACGACCGCCCGGCGGCTGTACGCACACGACGGCATCCATTTCATCTCCGGCCTTTATGAGCCGAACAGGCTCGGACAGATCGGAGGTTGCTGCAGCCGGGGCTTGGCCGGGGAAGTCGCCCGGCGGGGATGGCCGCCGGGCGTTCCTGGCTTACAGGACGAGGCCGCCGGGATCAGGGATGCCGCGTGCCCTTGGTGGCCGGGCCGGTTGTCGTGGTGGTGGAGCCGGTCGAGGCGCTGGCGGAGCTGCCGCTGCCGCCGCCGGTGGAACCCGTGCCGCCAATGCTGCCAGTGCTGCCCGTGCCGCCGGAGCTGCCCGTGCTGCCGCTGCTCCCGGTGCT